>CAZJUJ010000004.1:0-77453 GCA_964549135.1 uncultured Oscillospiraceae bacterium
GCTATTTCGCTTCACTGGCATTCAACTTGGTTTTTTCTTTTTGTTTCATCCAGAGCCGGTTTTCGGGAGGGCGCGGGAGGGGACTTTTGACGCAAAAGTCTCCTCCCGCAAATATTTCCCCGTATCTCGTCCCCCTATTTTCTGGGCATTCTGATGTGCAGATCCAGCCAGCCCTCGGTTTCCTTCATTTCCAGCTGTGCCTCCATGCCGGTTTCCTTCATCTGGGCCACCACGCTTTTGATGGCGTTAATATAGAGCCGCGAATCCCTCACCAGCGAAATCACGCGTCTTGGCGGCGGCGGAACGGGCAGACGCTTCTGCGCCTTCAGCACCAGCGCCTCGGTTTCCCGCACCGTCAGGCGGTTTTCCGCCGCCTGGCGCGCAATGCGCATGCGTCCGCCCGCATCGGGCAGGGCCAGCAGCGCCCGGGCGTGGCGCTCGCTCAGGCCTTCTTCAAAAAGAAAATGCCGCAATTCCGGCTCCAGTTTCAGCAGCCGCAGCTTATTGGATATCCCGGACGGGCTTTTTCCCAACCTTCGTGCCAGGCTTTCCTGAGGCATACCCTGGCGAAGCAATTCCGCATAGGCCTCCGCCTCCTCAAAAAAATGCAGGTTCTCCCGCTGAATATTCTCAATCAGCGCCATCAGCCCGCTTTCCCCATCGGTAGCCGGCTGAATAAAGGCGTCAATATGCGTAAAGCCCAGCATCTGGCAGGCCCTGTATCGCCTTTCCCCCATGATGATTTCATAGCCGTTTTCCTTCTCCCGCACGGTAATCGGCTGCAAAAGGCCATGCTGGCGGATGGAGGAGGCCAATTCCATCAGCGCAAAATCATTGAATTCCTTTCTCGGCTGCCGGGAATTGGGGAAAATGCTGTCCATGGCCAGCCAGCAAATCTGGCGACCGCCCCCCGGGTTCCCCTCCTGCAATACACTCATGCCCATCCTCCTTTGTCCTGAAAAGACGAATCGAATCATGCCGGAAAACCGAGCGCGGTTCCGCCGCGACGCGCCCTCCCCCAGAGCAGCCCCGGCGTGCCCCGCGCTCTTGTTCTTTTCTTTCTGCACGGGCAAAAAAACCTCCTGCCAGATCATCGGCAGGAGGATTGAGAAGCGTTCGCCAGATAGCGCGCCTTTCGTCTGTTTTTTCTGTCATGCCTCGTCGTCTTTTAGGGGACGCTTGGCAGGAATGCCGTTTTTTCGCGGATATTGGGGAAGGGTTTTTTCGTTTTTATGGATTCTGACCACAAGATGCGTGGTATCCATCTGCGGCACGGATAGATCGAGTACCTCCCCCATTTCGCCGCCCAGCGCCCGGGCCGCAGCCTTGCCGTCCCGGATTTCCTCCCATACGGCGGGACCCTTCCAGCAGAGGGCGCTGCCGCCCTGCCGCACAAAGGGCAATAGATATTCGCAGAGGATATTCAGCGGTGCCACCGCCCGGGCCACCGCCCGATCATATTCTTCCCGGTGCCCTTCGCTTCTGCCCAGGATTTCGGCCCGGTCATTGATGATTTCCACATTCGAAAGCCCAAGCGTTTCGCAGACGGCGGCAAGAAATTTGCATCGCTTGCCCTGGGCCTCCAGCAGCGTTACCCTTAATTCCGGCCGGGCAATGGCCAGCGGCAGCCCGGGAAAGCCCGCCCCCGTGCCCACATCAATCAGCCGCCCGCTTTCGGGAATCAGCCCCGCCGTTTTCAAGGGGAGCAGAGAATCCAGAAAATGCCGCGCCGCCATATCCTGCCTGGATACGCTGGTGAGATCCATTTTTTCATTCCATTCAATCAGCATGGCATGATAGCGATCCATTTTTTCCAGCATATCCTCGCTCAGCATCAGCCCTGCCGCCAGCAGCAGCTCCTTTACATCAGCCATTTTTGCCCTCCCGCATGGATAAAATTTCAAGCATGACCCTTTCCAGAGAGCCCGCATCCATGATCTGCCCGCTCTTGGCCTGATATTCCGTTTCCAGGCACAGCCGGGCCATATCGGATAATTGCTTCATGGTATACTGCCGGGCCAGATTCAGATTCTTTTTCACCACAAAGGGCGGCATGCCCAGCCGTGCGGCCATATCCGCCGGCTGCGCACCCTGGGCCGCCATGGCCTTGACATAGCGCAGCTGGCGGCATTGCCTCCCCAGCAGGGATAAAAGCATCAGCCGCTCCTCGCCGTCCCTGAGCAGCGCACTGAGCATATCCAGCGCCCTTTGCCCCTGACCGGAAAGCAGCGTATCGGCCATATCATATACCCTGTATTCGGTGGATTTAACGCAGATGGCCTCCAGATCCTCCTCGGTGATTTCCTCCCTTTCGCCCGCATAGGCGATCAGCTTGCCGATTTCATTTTTCAGCAGCGTCAGATCCCGCCCGGCAGAAAACCAGAGCCGCTGGCAGGCCGCCAGGCTGATTTTCTTTCCGTCCCGGCCAAGCTCCCGGGCAATCCATTGGGCCAATTCGCGATCCTCCAGGGGATCAAAGGAAACGATCTGCGCCTTCTTTTTCAGCACCTGATAGAATTTCTTGGTGCTGCTTGCCTTTCCCCGCACATAAAACACCATGCAGACCGTATCGGGCAATTGCCCCAGATATTCCTCCAGCCGCTTGACCGCGCTGTTTTCATCATATTCCTTGCTTTTCCCTGTGGAAAGCAGCGCGCATTCCCTGATTTCAATAAACCGCCTGTCGCTGAGAAAGGGCAGCGTTTCCGCCGCCGCAATCAGCGCATCCGGCGCGGGATTATTGAGCCTGGTATCATTCATATCGGCAAAATCCGGGCTGACCACCCTACCCCGCAGGGCCTCCAGGGCGGAATGCTTGGTATATTCCTCCTCGCCCTCAAACAGATAGCATCTGCCGATTTCATTCCTTTTCAGGGCGGCAAAAAATTCGCTGTGCTTCATGCGCTCTCCTTAATCCTTGCGATACGCGGCGATATAGGCCTTCCCTTCCCGTACTGTGATCGTCACCGCGCCTGTCTCCCCTGTATTGTAAACCGAAACGCCCGATTGTGCAAGCCGGTTCAGCGTTTCCTCATGGGGCAGATAGCGGCTTGTGCCGCTGGCGGTAATCAGCGCCGCCCGGGGCGATACCAGACGCAGAAATTCCTCTCCGGTGCTGCTTTTGCTGCCATGATGGGATACCTTGAGGATATCCGCATCCCGGGCGGCATAGCATTCATATTCGCCCTCCAGATCACCCGCCGTAAACAGGGTAACGCCGGATAGATCAATCCGCATGGCCAGGGGATAGCGATTGGCATCCTGAAGGGGAATCATGGCATCCGCCACGGGCCAGAGAATTTCAATGCCCGTCCGCCGGGTATCCAGCCGATCCCCGGCGCTGAGATATTCCACCGGAATGCACGCCGCCCGGATTTCCGCCAGCAGCAAACTGCATTCCGGATCAATAAGCATTTCCTCCGCCCCAAGGGGCAGATAGATTTTCCCAATGGGGATTCTTTCCTCCATTAGCTCCTTTAGCCCTAGAAAATGATCGCTGTGCAGATGGGTAATGATCACCCGATCGGCCTGTCTTCCGGTGGACAGAAGATAATCCGCCAGATCACCGCCGTATTCCCCGGCATCAATCAGCGTGGTGCTGTCCCCATCCAGAAGCAGGGCGGCATCCTGCTGGCCCATGGAAAGCTGGATATACTGCACATCCCGGCAGATGCTCCCCTGCCAGAGGGCCAGGGATATGATCAGGGAAAGCGCGCCGCAAAGCATTTTCCGCCGCCGGGGCCAGAGAATATAGCGGGTGCAGAGCGCCAGCGAAAAAAGAATCGCCAGCACCAGATACCAGGGAAGATACGGCGCCCGCACCGTGGCAAGGGGCAGCCTGCCCGCCGCCTCAATAGCCTCGGTAATCACCTGCCCCAGAAAATTCAGCGGAATGGCCAGCGCCTGCCCCGCTGCGGGAAAAAGACAGCCGATCACCGCCGCCAGCGCATAGGCGGGCAGCAGCACCTCAAAGGCCGCGCAGGCCAGGGGATTGATGAGCAGACCGATCAGCGAAAAGGAATGAAAGCCCTGAATGGTGGGCAGCGCAATCCCGCAGGTTGCCGCCAGAGTGACGGCTGCGCCCTCCCGGATTTCCCGGCAGCGGATGAAGGAAAAAAGCCCGTCCAGCCGCGGCTTCAGGCAGAAAATTGCCAGCACCGCCCCAAAGGATAATTGAAAGCCCAGAGAAAATAAATCCAGCGGGCGGAAGAGGAGAATGCCCAGAAAGGCGGCGGAAAGGGTGGTCAGGGAATCGTTGGCCCTGCGCGCCATGCGCCGCATCTGCCCCAGCATTAACAGCACGCTGGCGCGCACCACCGGGACGGAAAATTCCAGCATGCCGCAGTAAAGCAAAAGAAAGCCGCCCAGCACCCAGGCCCGCCGCCTGGGCGAAAGCAGCCGCCGCAGCGGCAGCAGGAGCGCCTGGGCAAGCAGCCCCACATGCAGCCCGGATACCGAAAGCAGATGGGCCACCCCGGCATCCGAAAAGCCGCGCTGGGTTTCCTCCGGCAGGTTTTCCCTTTCCCCCAGCAGCAGCGTTTCGGGCAGGGCGCTCTGATCGCCGAAGATCGCATGTATCCTGCCCTGCAGATATTTCCGTCCCTGATAAAACAGGGAATATACGCCCCGGCCGGGATGATCAAGGATCTCCGGCTCCCCGGCCCCGGTCACCCCGGCAAGGGCGTCCTTCTGCAAAAGGAACAGCCGAAAATCAAAGCCGTAGGGATTATTCTGCCCCCGGGGATGATACAGCCGGGCGGAAAAGCTCACCCGATCTCCCTCTCCGGGCAGAAAGGGTGCTTCCTCCTCCGGGGTGTAGGTCCAGTACACCCGGCGCAGGGAATAGCTTTTGCCCGCATCGTCAAGAAGCACCGCCTGCTCCAGATAGCATGCCGCGCTGCCATCCTCGCGCAGGCGTGCATCCTGCTTCAGCACGCCCTGCACCCGGTAGCTCTGCGCGGGCGGAAGGGCAGGATTTTCCGCCAGTCCCGCCAGCAGCATGCCCAGAAACAGCGCCGATGCCATCATCCCCGTGATGATTTTCCTCCCCGTTTTATGGAGAAGCAGCGCCGTCAGCAGCGAAAGCCCCAGCCCAAGCACGCAGCACCAGGGCCGAAACGCAAAGAAAACGCCCGCTCCAATCCCCATTCCATAGGCCGCCGCAAAGGCAGCCAGCGGTCGCTGATGATGGAACGGACGGACGCTCACAGCGCAATCACCATCCCGGGCCGAACGGCCTGCGCGGCGGGAAAAATCGCCTTGGCCTCTGCTTCCAGCGTTTCGGGCGCATGATTGACCGGCAGATGGGTCAGATACAGCCGCCCGCAGCCCGCCTCAAGGGCCAGCTGCGCCGCACCGGCCGCGCTCATGTGGGGCAGCTTTTCCTGCCATTCCGCGCTTAAAAAGGCGCTGTCCGCCAGGAGCGCATCCGCCCCCCGGGCAAAAGCCGCAAGGCCGGGGCAGGTATTGGTATCGCCGGTGTAGACAAATGTCTTCTCCCCATCCGTCATCCGCAGGGCGCGGCAGGGAACGGGATGGCGCACCGGAAGGGCCGATATCCGAAGCCCCGCCAGGGAAAGCTGCTCGGGATAGGGCAGCGCCTCAAAGGCAGGAGCGCAGAGCAATTCCCGAAGGGGGGAATGATCCTCTCCCGGCAGATAGACCTTCAGCGTTTTTCCCTGCTTTTCCAGATAATAGCGCAGCACCATCAGATCGCTGGCATGATCAAAATGCAGATGGGAGAGCAAAATTCCCTCCAGCTCTGCCGGATCGCACAGGGAAAGCAGCCGCCCCAGCACGCCCGAGCCGCAGTCCAGAAGCAGCATTTTTCCCGCATGCTCCATTAGATATCCGCTGGTCGCGCCGCCGACGCAGGGCCAGGGGCCATGACAGCCCAGCACATGAACGCGCATTGCTTTTCCTCCTTACCCGATTTCAAATTTCCTGCTGACCCGGTCGCGCCAGGCCAGGCCCACGCCGATCTCCTCATTGAGGCGCACCCCGGCCCCCCGCAGGGCCTCCACCGCCGTGGAAAGGGCCAGCTCAGGCGTATTATTTTCCCCGCTCATATGCCCCAGCAGCACCTCCCGCACCCCCGTTTCGCACAGGGAGAGCAGGGCCTTTGCGCTGTCCTCATTGGATAAATGGCCGTATCTGCCCCGGATCCTCTGCTTCAAATACGCCGAATAATGGGGATTCTGCATCAGCAGATCGGGGTCATAATTGCTTTCCAGCAGCAGCACATCCACCCCGGAAAGGGTATTGAGTACCTGCTTTTTCATAAAGCCCATATCGGTAGCCGTGGCCACGCTGTGCGCCCCGTAATACACCCGATAGCCCACGGGATCGGCGGCGTCATGGGGAATCGAAAAGGGATGCAGGCAAAGCCCGCCGATATAAAAATCCGTATCGTTTTCAAAATATCGCCGGTTGCAGGGGGCAATCTCCCCCACCGAGCGGGCCATAGCCTCAAAGGTGCGCTCATTGGCGTACACGGGGATGTGGTATTTCCTGCTGAGGATCCCCACGCCCTTGACATGATCGCTGTGTTCATGGGTAACGGCAATGCCGCTGAGCATTTCGGGCAGAATGCCGATCTGGCGAAGCGCCTCCTGGATGGCGCGCCCCGGCATGCCTGCGTCAATCAGAATTCCGGTGTCTCCCGCGCCGATAAACAGCGCGTTTCCGCTGGAGCCGCTGAAAAGCGGACAAAACGTAAATCGCATACCCTATCCTTTCTGCGAATGTTTTTCCTTCCGTACCAGCCTATTATAATCGAAAAGCGCCCCGCTGACAAGGCGCGTTCTTATGGAGAATACTATCTCTTTTTTCAAAGAATTGTGCCTTTACATTTTTCCGTTTTTCTTTTATAGTAGTATCGGAATCAATTTTGAATCCGCTTTGCTTGGAACGGGAAAGGAGCCGCTATGAAAGCCATTCTTGTAGGAAAAAATAAGGAATTGAATTGGGCCGATGTGCCCGATCCTGTTATCCGCCCCGATGAGGTGCTGGTGGAAATCCACGCCGCCGCCCTGAACCGGGCCGATCTGATGCAGCGGGAGGGCGATTATCCCCCGCCGCCCGGCTGCCCCGAATGGATGGGCCTGGAGGTAGCCGGTAAAATCGTGGAAATGGGCGAGGAGGCCCGGCAGGCGTCCTCCTGGCAGCTGGGGGATGCCGTCTGCGCGCTGCTGGGGGGCGGCGGATATGCGGAATATGTGGCCGTCCGGTATGATATGCTGATGCCGGTGCCGAAAAACTGCTCCCTGATTGAGGCCGCCGCCATGCCCGAGGCCTTTGCCACCGCCTATCTCAATCTGTTTCTGGAGGGCGGGCTGAAGGAGGGCAATACGCTGCTGATGCATGCCGGGGCCAGCGGCCTGGCAAGCGTGGTCATTCCCATGGCCAAGGCCTTTGGCGCGCGGGTGATTACCAGCGTGCTTTCCGATGAAATCGCCGCCTCCATTACCCATCTGGGGGCCGATGTGATCGTCAATTCCCGGAAGGAAAATATCGCCGATGTACTCCGCCGGCAATTGGAGGAGGGCCATCCCGTGGATGTGGCCATCGATTGCCTGGGCGGCGAAATGATGGGCGGCTGCCTGCCGTATCTGCAGCACGGGGCCCGCTGGATCATGATCGCGGCGCTGGCCGGGGTCAAGACCGAAATCGATCTCAAGAATATCTATGTGCGCAACGTCCGCATCATCGGCAGCACCCTGCGCTCCCGTCCGCCCCAGGTCAAGGCCCAGATCCTGGCCAGCCTGGTCAGGGAGGTTTGGCCCAAGGTGGAAAGCGGCGCCATGCGCAAGCCCACCATCTATGCCACCCTGCCCATCACCCAGGCCGAAGAGGCCCATGCCCTTCTGCAGAATGGCAAAAATATCGGCAAGGTGGTTCTTACCGTCCGCTGAGCGGCATCCCATCGCCGGGCTTTGGATTTGCATCCATGGCCCGGCGATTTTTTTATGGATTCGGCGCTTCCCGCTTTTTGCCGCCCCTGTATACCACCGCCGATACGCAGAGGGATACCCGCTCCGCCCCGGCGGCCCGCAGGGCGCTGGCGCATGCCCATGCCGTGCTGCCGCTGGTGCGCACATCATCCACAAGCAATATGCTTTTCCCCGCCGCCTGCCTGTCTGCCTCAAATGCCTTTTCCACGTTCTGCTGCCGCTTTTCCAGCCGGGTCTGGCTCTGGGGCCGGTGATAGGCCCGGCGCCTGATAAGCTCCATCACCGGTATGCCCGTTTCTTTCCCGATTTCCCCGGCCAGCAGCAGCGATTGATTGAAGCCCCGCTGCCGCAGCCGCTTTTCATGCAGCGGCACCGGCACAATGCAGTCAAAATCCCGCTCGGTCAGCGCCTCCAGCATGGCTCCCGCCAGCAGGGGCAGCGCCTCATCACAGGCCTCAAATTTGAAAGCATGGATCAATTGCCTGACCTCCGCCCCGTATCGGTAGGGCGCAAATACCCGGTCAATGGGCTGCATAAGCCTGCTTTTGCAAAAGGCGCAGGGGCGGCCCCTTTTTACCGGGGAAAGGCAGCGATCGCAGGCCTCCGGCGGCACGCGCCTTTCCTTCAGCGCCGCCCGGCAATGCGCGCAGAGGCAATCCTCCGTTTCCGCCCTGCGCGGATCCTGGCAGCAAAGGCAATTGGCAGCCCGGGGATACAAAAGCATGAGGACGCCGTCCATGGCCCGCCGCCTGATCCTTTTCCATGTTTCCATCTGCCTCTCCCCTTTCTATTTTCCTTGTTCATTCGCCCTTTTCCCTGCTTTTTCCTGCCGTTTCGCGCCCTTTCCTCCCTTCACTTCAACAGAAACAGAAGATAGAAATGTATCATTTTCGCGAATTTTTCCAGACTTCTTGACACAATTGTTTTTCAACTGTATTATAATGTTGTTATTGTATACAGACTTGCCCCCGAGGAGGAATCATTATGTCCTTTCAGCGTTTTGACACCGTCATGGAAAGCCGCCCCATCCGCGATATCGCCTATGAGCAGCTGAAGCATGCCATCATTACCGGAGAGATTCCCGCCGGTTCCCGCATCGTGGAAACGGTGTATGCCGATCAACTGCATATCAGCCGCACCCCCCTGCGGGAGGCCCTGAGAAAGCTGGAAAGAGACGGCCTGGTGGAATATGTATTGCATCGGGGCGTGGTGGTGCGCGCATTTACCATCAATGATATTGAGGAGATTTTCACCATCCGCAACGCCATGATGATGCTGATTCTGCCCTCCGTCATCGAAAACGTAACGGAGGAGGCGCTGGAAAAGCTCAGGGCCATTCTGGGCGAAATGGATATTGCCCAGGAAAAGGCCGATGCCGATGCCCTGGCCATCCAGAACCGCGCCTTCCACAGCACCATTGAGCGGCTTTCCGATAAGCGGCGCATCCTGCGGGTGATTGACAGCCAGGAGGAATACATTATCCGCTTCTCCGCCCTGACCATCGCCAGCATCGTCCGCCGCTCCAATGCCCATCAGGAGCATCATCAGATGCTTGAATTGCTGGAAAAAAGGGATCTGGAGGGCCTGAAAACCCTGATGCAGCATCATCTGGAGGAAAGCAAGGAAACCTGCCTGGCCGCCGTGGCCGAAAGAAAAATCTGATTGTTCTGCAGGCGCATCTGCGCAGAAAGGAAAAAATGATGGATTGGACCTGGGATTTAAGCGTATTATACCGCGATTTTGACGACCCGAAGATTGAAGAGGATTTTGCCGCGCTGAAGGAAATCAGCGAAAATGCAAAAAACATGATGACCGGCGATCCCAAAACCGCCCTGGAAAATATGACCGACGCCTTTGAGGAAATCAGCCGTCTTTCCTCCTCCCTTGGCAGCTTTGCCAATCTGACCCTTGCCACCGATGCCACCCATAAGGCGGCCCAGCAGATGATGGATCGGCTGATGGTTTTTTCCGTTCAGCTTTCTCTGCTTTCCTCCGCCTTTACCCGCTATGTCGGCGGCATTGAAAATCTGGAAGAGATCATCGCCGGCAGCGAAAAGCTGCAGAAGGTGGCCTTCTCCCTGCGGCTGGAGCAGAAAACCGCCGCGCATCTGATGGATCCCGCCGTGGAGGAATGGGTGCTGAAAATGTCGCTCACCGGCGGCGATGCCTTCTCCAATCTGCGGGATAAGCTGGATGCCACGCTGATGGTGGATTTCCGGGGCGAGCAGCTTCCTCTGGCTGCCGCCCGGGCCAAGGCCTATGATCCCGATCCCCAGGTGCGCAGGGAGGCCTACGAGGCCGAGCTTGCCTCCTATTCCAAGGTGGAAATCTCCCTGGCGGCCTGCTTGAACGCCATTAAGGGCGAGGCACTGACCATGGTGGAGGCCAAGCATTTTGATTCCGTTCTGGATCGGACGCTCTTCCAATCCAATATGGATCGCGATACCCTGGAGGCCCTGCTCACCGCCATCCGGGAATATCTCCCCGTCTTCCGCAAATATCTGCGCAAGAAGGGCGAAATTCTGGGCCATAAGGATGGCATTCCCTTCTATGATCTCTTTGCGCCACTTTCGCCCAAGGGCTTTACCCCCAAGGTATACACCATTGAGGAGGCCCGGGAAAAGCTGATCAGGGAAATGAGCAAGTTTTCTCCCGATATGGGCGTTTTCATTGCCGAAGCCTTTGATAACCGCTGGATCGATGTCTTCCCCCGGGAGGGCAAGGGCGGCGGCGCCTTCTGCTCCGGGCTGCATCATCTCAATATGAGCCGGGTGCTGACCAATTTTGCCGGCTCCTTCTCCGATGTTTCCACCCTGGCCCATGAGCTGGGCCATGCCTGGCATGATCGCTGCATGGCGGGGCTGCCCTCCAGCATGATCGATGCGCCCATGCCGCTTTGCGAAACGGCCTCCATTTTCAATGAAACGCTGCTGGCCAATGCCGCCATGGAGCAGGCGGATAAGCCCGAGCGGCTGGCCCTGCTGGAGGGCAATCTGATGGAGACCACCCAGACCATCGTGGATATCTACAGCCGCTATCTCTTTGAATCCGCCGTGATCGAGCAGAGGAAGGAGCGCACCCTTTCTGCGGATGAGCTGAAGGAAATGATGCTTGCCGCCCAGGAGGAAAGCTACGGCGACGGCCTGGCCCGGGATGTGCGCCATCCCTATATGTGGGCCTGCAAGAGCCATTATTATTCCTCCTATTTCTCCTTCTATAATTTCCCCTATGCCTTCGGTCAGCTTTTCGGCGCGGGGGTCTATGCCCAGTATAAGGCGGAGGGCGCTTCCTTTGTGCCCAAGTATAATCAGCTGCTCCGCTCCTGCGGCAGCGATATGGTGGCCGATGTGGCGGCCAGCGTGGGCATTGATGTGCGCAGCGTGGATTTCTGGCGCAGCTCCCTGCAGGTCTATGCCCGCCAGATTGAGGAATTCATCGCCCTGGCCGATGAACTGATGGCCGAATAACCAAAAAGGAGAAAAAGCATGCAAGCCTTGAAAGCGCAGATTCTGGAAATCCTGTGCGAGGATTGCCGCACGCCGCTGGAGCGCATTGCGGTAATGACCGGGGCGGATCTGCCCCGGGTGGCGCAGGCCATCGATGAAATGGAAAAGGATCGGGTCATCCTACATTACGCCCCCATGATCAACTGGGATCGCACGGACAGGGAGCGGGTGGAGGCCATGATCGAGGTCAAGGTCACTCCCCAGCGGGATATGGGCTTTGATGCCATCGCGGGCCGCATTTATCGCTTTGAAGAGGTAAAGAGCGTTTATCTGATGAGCGGCGGGTATGACCTGCTTGTGCTGGTGGAGGCCCGCACCCTGAAGGAACTGGCCCTCTTTGTCAGCGAAAAGCTCAGTCCGCTGGATACCGTTACCGGCACGGCCACCAGCTTCGTCCTCAAGCGTTATAAGCAGGACGGCGTCATTTTCGTGGGCGAAAGCGCCGATCGTCGGCTGGCGGTGTCCCCGTGAGCCAGCGCTTCGTCTCCCCCCGGGTGGCCCAGGTGCCCCCCAGCGGTATCCGCCGTTTTTTCGATATCGCAGCCACCATGAAGGGCGCGATTTCTCTGGGCGTGGGCGAGCCGGATTTCGTCACGCCCTATCATATCCGCAGCGCCGCCATTGACAGCCTGATGGACGGGGAAACCCAGTATACCCCCAATATGGGCCTGCTTCCCCTCCGCCAGGAAATTGCGGAATATCTTTCCCGCCGCTTTCAGGTCTCCTATGATCCCGAAAAGGAGATCATGGTAACGGTTGGGGCCAGCGAGGCCATTGATCTGGCCCTGCGCGTATGCCTGCGGCCCGGGGATGAGGTGATTCTCCCCGATCCCGGCTATGTCAGCTATGCCCCCTGCGTCACCTTTGCAGGCGGAACGGCTGTGCCCGTGCCCACCCATGCAGAGGATGAATTCCGCCTGACGGCCAGGGGCATGGAAAGCGCCATCACGGAAAAGACCCGGGCGCTGATCTTCCCCTATCCCAATAATCCCACCGGCGCGGTCATGACCCGGGAGGAAATGCTGAAGATTGCCGCCGTGGCGGAAAAGCATGATCTGCTTGTCATCAGCGATGAAATCTATGGGGAATTGACCTATAACGGCGAAAAAACCATCGCCTTTTCCTCCCTGCCCGGCATGAAGGAGCGCACCATCCTGATCAACGGCTTCTCCAAGGCCTTTGCCATGACGGGCTGGCGGCTGGGCTATGCCTGCGCCCCCCGGGAGCTTCTCCGGGAAATGAACAAGATTCATCAATATGCCATTATGTGCGCCCCCCGGCAGGCCCAGGTAGCCGGTATCCAGGCCCTGAAAAAGGGCAGGGAAAACGGCTATGAGGATGTGGAAACCATGCGGCGCAGCTATGACCGCCGCCGCCGGGTGATGCTGGATGCCCTGCGCAAAATGAACCTGAGCTGCTTTGAGCCCCAGGGGGCCTTCTATTGCTTCCCCTCGGTGGAATCCACCCATCTGAGCAGCGAAGAATTCTGCACCCGCCTTCTGCAGGAGGAAAAGGTGGTCTGCGTGCCCGGCGATGCCTTTGGCCCCTCGGGCGCGGGGCATATCCGCTGCTGCTATGCCACCGATCTTTCCCTGATGCTGGAGGCCTTCCAGCGGATGGAGCGGTTCATCCGCTCTCTGTAATCGCCAATTTCCGTCAAGGAGGAGCCCATGAAAAAAATCTGGCCCGTGCTGATGCTGCTTTTCCTGCTTATCTTGCTCTGCATGCCCTGCGTGCAGGCCGAGGAAGAGGAGGAGCTTTCCTATTACAGCATCATGAATCCCATTACGCCCACGCCCGATCCCGCCGCCACGCCCTCGCCCGCGCCTACCCTTGTCCCCTCGCCCACCCCGGTTTTCCAGGCGGATGGCAGCGTAATGCTCACCATTACCGCCGTGGGCGATGTGACCATCGGCCGAAACGTGCAGCATTCCGGCACCTCCATTTTTGAAAAGGAGCTTGCCAAGCAGGACGGCGATATCAATTTCATTTTCCGCAATGTCAAGGATATTTTTGAGGCCGATGATCTGACCATCGCCAATTTTGAAGGCGTGCTGGCGAATGATTATTCCATCCCCTCCAATAAGCGGGATAACAGCTATCTTTTCCTGGCCCCCACCAGCTATGTAGAGGCGCTGACCCAGAACAGCGTGGAGGCCGTCACCATGGAAAATAACCATGTGGGCGATTTCGGGGATGACGGCATCGCCTCCACCATCCAAACCATGGAGGAGGCCGGCGTGGTCTGGAGCAATAAGGAAAATATGGGCGTGTATGAAACCCAGGGCGTGCGCATCGCCATGCTTGCCTATCAGACCCTCAATCAGCCCATCTCCTCGGAGGAATTAAAGCATGTGGTGGATGCGGATATTCAGGCCGCCAGGGCCACCTGCGATCTGGTGATCGTTTCCTTCCATTGGGGCAATGAATTGGATTATGCCCCCCGGGATAATCAGATCATGCTGGGCCGCGCCGCCATTGATTCCGGGGCCGATCTGGTGCTGGGGCATCATAGCCATCGCATCAATCCCATCGAGGAATATAACGGCAAATATATCGTCTATTCCCTGGCCAATTGCTCCTTTGCGGGCAATAATAAGCCCAGCGATATGTTCACCTTCATTTTCCAGACCCGCTTTAAGATCAAGGACGGCGAAATTCTCTCCAATTCCTTCCGCATCATTCCCTGCCGCATTTCTTCCCGAAAGGATTATAACGATTTCGCCATTACGCCCCTGACCGAGCAAAGCAATATCGATACCGTGCTTTCCACCCTGCAGAAGCATGGCAAGAATCTCACCTATCATGTAAGCTCCTATCCCATGGAATGGCAATAATCCCCCACGAAAGAAAGCACCGCAAAGGATGATGTGGCTGTGCATGCCAGAATAATGCTGCTGCCCGCAAGCGCGCCCGGCGAAAAGCTGTGCGGCTTTGCCGAGCAGATTCTTACCGAGGTTTCCGCCGCCTTTCAGCATAGCTTTTCGCTGATGCGGGGAAAAATCGGCGAAAAATCCCTGGCCGCCCGTCAGGAGGCGCTGACGGAGGAAACGGCGGATGCCTGTCTCAAATGCCAGGCGGTGCTGCTCTGCGACGCCGAATGCCCCGGGGCCCAGGCGCTTTATGACGCCCTGGATCTGCCGCTTCGCATCCGCTCCTTCTGCGTGCCGGATGCCCTGTGCGGCCGCCATGAGGCCCCTGTTTCCCTCTGGCTGGCCCAGGCGCTCTCCATCGATGATGATACCCTGCGCCGCGCCGCCCATTCCGCCCTCCTGTTTGCCCAGGAGATGGATATCCCCTTTTCCCATGTGCCCCCTGCCGGGGCGTCCAGGGAGAATTGGGAGGAAATCCTCCGGGAAAAAAGCGCCGCCTTCCCCGCCGTTTCGGCTGCCGCCCTTTCCGCACCGGATGCAGCCGCCGCGCTGGTTTCCGCCCCCAATCAATTGGGGCTGTTCTTCTGCCCGCCCTATGCCGGGGGCATCCTGCATGCCGCCGCCACCGCTCTTTGCAATTATCCCGCCATGATGCATGACGCCGCCTTTGACGAGGAAATCGGCGTGTATGCGCCCTATATCCCGAAAGATCAGCAGCCGGAGGACTGCGCGCCCTTCGCCGTTGCCCTGTCGGTCGGGGCGATGCTGCGCTATTCGCTGCATCTTTTGCGGGAGGCCGGCTGCGTGGAGGCCGCCGTCAATAATGTGCTTTCCTCCGGCTGGCGCACCCCCTCCTCCCATGGCGCAGACGGCACGCAGAAAACCGGCCAGGAATTGGTTGATCTCATCTGCGAGCAGATTTCCGTTGCCGGGGAACTGATGGGCAAGGCCGGCATTACCTGACCCCCCTGCCTCATCCCCACACCCAAACCGCGTTCCTTTCCGGTATCTAAACCATCATTCAACTCCCGTATCCAAACCGGCATTTCATCACCTATCCAAACTACCGTTCCATCCTTTATCAAGTCTGGCGTTCCATCCCCTATCCAAACCGACACCTCATTTCCGCGTCCAATCTCCCGCGCTACGCATACGAAAAAGGCCTTTCCCTGTTTTTAGCAGAGAAAGACCTTTTTGCTGTTCAAACCGATATCGTCCGCCCATCATTTCCCTGGGGCGAATGCAATCATTGCGGGGGCTGATGAGGGAAAAAGCGCCCTCCAGCAATATTTTCCCGTCCCGCTATTTCTTCATCACGATCTGATACGCCGTGCAGCCGATGCCGATGCAGCAGGCGGCCATCACGCTATAGCAGGCCCAGACGGGGATCACCGCCGATTTATCAATCGCAAATTCCATCCAGATGCTGATGCCGATGCAGAGCAGGAAAATCCCGAAGCAGGCGGCCATGCGTGCGGGCGGCATCCGCCTGTCCCGGGGCCGCCGAAGCCATGGGATCAGCGCCGCCAGCATAAGCCCTGCCAGCACCAGCACCGCCGTCAGCTGGCTCACCCGCACAAACAGCCACCGGAGAAAATTATCCCGCCGCAGGCTTTCCAATAAAATCTGGCAGGTGCAATAGAGGATCAGGAATACCCTGGCCTCCTCCCCTGCCGCTCCGCGCTTTTTCAGCATAAGCACCAGGAAAATGGCCAGCGCCGCCGCGCCCTCCAGCAGGAAAATGGCCCAATACCATTCCCCGTATTCATTGCATACCGCAAAGGGAAAACGCCAGAAGGCCTCGTTTTCCACATACATGCCAATGCCCTCGCCGCTGAAAAACTCCGCAAAGCGGCAAAGGGCAATGGTCAGCGCCCCGGGGGCCGCCAGGGCATCCAGGATCGCCGCGCATTTCTGCCCGGTGATTTTCGCAGTCATCAGGGCGGCCAGCGCCGCGCCCCCCGCCGCGCCCCAGAGGGCATAGCCCCCGTCAAAGAGGCGCAGCATATTTCCCGCGCCGATTTCCAGATAAAAGCTGATCCGGGCCAGGCAATAGAAAGCCCGTGCGCCGAGCAGGCCCAGGGGCAGCGAAAGCATGGCGAAAATCCCGGCGGTATCCGCCTTGAGCCCCCGCCTTTTCTGCTCCCGCCCAAGCAGCCATAGGCCCAGCGCCAGCGAAAGCACAACGCACAGGGCATAGGCCGTCACCGGCCTGCCAAAGATCGTAAAGAGCGTATAGCGAGCCATCGTTTCCATCTGGATTTCCCCTTAATCAGGCTGATAGGCGCAGGCAAAATAGAGAATATCGCAAAGGGGCCGCCGCTTGGGATTATTGGGCGAATTGATCTTGTCATTCTGGAAGACCATGGTGGTGGAGGAGCCGCCATCCAGATTATAGGCGTTCTGCACGCCCTCAAAGGAGGCAACCAATTCGGAAAACTGCTCCAGATTCATGCCAACAGAGCCGGGATCCTCCGGCCCCTCGGCGGCGATGCACAGGTATTCCAGCGGCCCAACCTGGGCCAGGCACATCCGCTGGGCCGATTTCAGGGCGGCGTTATCCATATCCACATAGCCGGTCTGGCGCACGCCATCGATGACCAGCCCCGGGCCAAAGGTATAGCCGTTAATGACCGTTCCATCAAAGGCCTCGATATCCGCATTGGTGGCATTCTTGAAAATATGCAGATCGCCCTTATCATCAATGATCAGCACATCATAATCCCCATTGCATTTGGTGCGGTATACCTTGCCCTGCCGCGCCACATAGCCCACCCCATTACGGGCGGAGAAAAAATCGCCGTTGATGGCCAGCACCGCATTGACCCGCTTGGCCATGGAGGTGCCCATCAGGGTGGAGGGGGAATAATAGCTCTGGGCCATGGCCGAGCGGAGCTGGCTGGCGCCTGCAATTTTCACATGGGCCACCACATAATTGGTATCGTAGATGCGGCCCTTTTCGATCTTGACGGAAATGGAGGGATCCTCATATTCCCATTCGCCGGTATAGCCCTCCGGAAGGGGCTTGAGCCCCGCCTTGGCATCCAGCGCCAGCTCCGTCACCTCGGCCTGGGCGATAATCGTGCCCGAGGGCACCAGCACCAGCAGCATCAGCAGCATCAGCACAATCAGCAGCGTCCTGATCGTTTTTTTCATCTTTCTTCCTCCTTGGCCTCAGGGCAGCATCTGCCCGTTTTCAAATTGGATGATTCCCGTCTCCAGGAAGGATGCCGGGGGATTTTCGCAGTTTTTGTATTCCTTGCTAAAGGTCAGCTTCTCCAGAATCTCTCTCCGCTCCGCCGCATCCGTCACCTCATAGGGGCGGTAATCGGGGCTGCCCTGGGTCTTGCAGGGGATAACCTGCATCTGCCTGAGCTGCACCTGACCGTCAGTTTTCTCATAGGTCAGCTGGAAAATGCCGGTAGACGGATCGACAGCCGACATGGTGCCGAAGGTAAAATTGCCGGTGGAATAGAGGATGGGCTTGCCCATATAGAACTGAATGGGCTGAATCACATGGGGATGATGCCCCCAGATCACATCCGCCCCGGCCTTAATGACCTCCCTGGCGTAAGCCATCTGCCAGGATTCGGGGGTCATATGGGTTTCTCTCCCCCAGTGCAGGCTTACCACCACCAGATCGCAGCCCTCATTTTCCTTGAGTTTCTTAATCCGGCTGGCAATCTTTTTCTGATCCGAATCCTGGGGATAGCTGAAGCCGATAAAGCCGATGCGGATATCGCCCACATCCTGAATTCCCAGATCGTCATAGCCGTTTTCCCGCCCGGGATAGACCGAGCCAAACCGGGCGATGCCCGCCGCATCCAGGCATTCGATGCTGTCCTGATAGCCGGTCTGCATAAAATCCATGCAGTGGTTGTTGACGGTATTGACCATCTCCACGCTGCCCTCCAGCAGGATCTGCACATGATCGGGATCTGCCGTCAGGTTATACATCTTGTCCGTATGCTTGGTGCGGTTGGTGAATACCACCTCCAGATTGGCGATGGTCAGATCATCCGCCGCCAGATAATCCTTAACCAGGGAAAAGGGCCAGGCATAGCCCTTGGCATCGATGGTGGTATGATAGGAGGAATCGGCCTTCTTATACTGCTCGGAATCGCCGATGCTGCAATCCCCCACAAAGGAAAGGGTAATCCCGCTCTTCTCCTTTTCCGGCGCTTCCGTGGGCCGGGGAATATCCGTAGGCACGGGGGTTTCCGCCGCGGGGATTATTTCCGTTTGAGGAATAGTCACAATTGCGGCCTCTGCCGCCGGGGCAGCCGTCTGCGGCAGCGCAGATGGGGCGTTCGTCGCCGGCACAGCGGCGGGGGCGGGCGTTTCCGCTTCCCCGGTATAAACCAGCGTAAAGGGATCATCCTTGGCGCCGCTGCCGCCCGAAATGGCCACCCGGCTCAGATCCAGCCGCACGGAAAGCCGCAAGCCCACGTTTACCCGGGTATACGCACCCCAGCTGAGATGACCGTTATAGCCGATCAACTGCAGCTTGTAATCCTCCGGATCCTTGATGGTAGCCGCCCAGTAGGGGCTTTTGTTGATGCTGCGATCCACATAGAGATTGCGCTGCTTGATGCAGTAGGGCGTGCCCACCGCCTGGCGGGATTTCTGCTCATTCCACATATTGGCGGAAAAGCCGTAATCCGTGGTCAGAAACTGCTCGCTGGTAAGAATGAATACCCGCCCGCCGTTTTCCGGGATCAGCGCGCCGGTAATATCTGCATCGCCAAAGAGACGGGAAACCATTTCCGTATCCAGCCAGGGGCAAAGATCGCTTTCCTCATACTGGCTGATGCGGCGATAGGTGCGGTTTTCGATCACCTTCTGATCGGTTTCAAAGATGGCCTGCTGGGTATCGATAATGTATTCGGTCAGCATCAGGGCAGTGCCATCCTCAATGCCCAGCACCCGCCAAAGCACCGGCGCCTCGGCCCCATCCTTTTCGTAGGGATATTCCCCCAGCAGCACATACTGGTATCCCTTTCCCTTTTCGTAGCCGCGAAGCGCCGTCTCCGCCGGGGCGGAAAGGGGCAGAAGCAGCATCAGCAGCGCCAAGAGCGCCAAGAGCATTTTTTTCACGGGCGACCTCCTTAAAAATTGCATCCATTTCATTATATATTTATTTCAAATGGATGTCAATTCAAAAGGCGGCGGATTTCCTCCGGCAGGGCGGATTGGATGCAGATTTCCCTGCCGGAAATCGGATGCTGAAAGGAAAGCAGGCAGGCATGCAGGGCGAAGCGCCCGGGGAGGGCGTCATGGGGCGTGCCATAGAGATAATCCCCCAGAATGGGGCAGCTCAGGGCGCTCAGATGCACCCGGATCTGATGGGTGCGCCCCGTTTCCAGCCTTAGCCGCACCAGGGAAAGGCCGTTTTTTTCCTCCTCCACCCGGTAATGGGTCACGGCCTCCTTGCCGTCCGGGCAGATTTCCCGCTTGCTTCCCGGCCCGGTTTTGCCGATGGGCAGGGCGATGATCCCCTCCTTTTCCGGCAAATGCCCCAGGCACAGGGCCTCATATTCCCGGATAAAGGCCGGGGTATGCAGCCGCTTCTGCAATAGCTGCTGGGCATGGGCATTCCGCGCCACCGCCATCAGCCCGCTGGTGCCCTTATCCAGGCGATTGACCGGGCGAAATACATAATCTTTGGGGCAGGAAAGATAGGCATACAGCCCGTTTTCCAGCGTCGGCCCCTCCTGATGCACGGAGCAGAGGGTGGGCAGCGGCGCGGGCTTATCGATGATGAAATAATCCTCATCCTCATAGGCGATGGAAAGGGGCACGTCATGGGGGATCATCTCCGCCCCCGTATCGGTAAGCACTGCGGAAAGAATCTGCCCGGCATGCACCCGCACATCGGCATGCACATTTTTCTCATCCAGAAAAATGCCGCCGCTGAATTTCAGGCGGGTAAACTGGGTATAGGAAAGCTGCATTTCATTCCGGGCGATGGATTTTACCGTCCGCCCCTCCTCCTCTGGGCGGATCAGATGCTCGATGCGGCGCAAGAAATTCTCCTCCATCTTTTGAAAAAGTCGCGTGCCCCACAAGGGAGACACGCGGCGGCAGAAGCAATTCGTTTTTTCTTAATCCATGATGCCAATCATCTGCTGCCTGAGGGCGGCCCGCTCGGGCAGATTGATCCAGAACCGGGTCAGCTTCCGGCTGTTGGTCACATAATCCCGGAAATTCACCCGGTTGCGCACAAAGAGAAGCACGTTGGTATCCCCGTTCAGATCATTGGCAATGCTGATATCCTGACCAAAGCGGAAGCCCAGATCATCCATGGTTTCGGGCTCCACATTTTTCACGCTGGCCAGATCGGAAAAGAACGTGAAATATTCGGATACGGTTTCGGTGTTCCCGCCCTCATCGGCGCAGAAATTCTCATAGGTCACCCGCACCGTATCGCCGTTTACATCCACATATACTTCGCCGATAACATATACGCTGCCCGCCACATATTCAAATACCTGGCGGCCCGATCTGCTCAGATCGATGGGCGTAAACATATACCATTTGTCCGTCAGCCCCGGCTTGATTTCCCGGAACTGGGGGCCGAAGCTACAGGCGGTATTGTTGGGATACCAGGTGGCCCTTTCCACGCAGACGGTGCTTCCGTCCTCATCCAAACGATAATAGAGATTGTAGGTATAGGTTTTCCCATCCATTTCAAAGGCGGCCTTCATGCGCTTGACGGGCTTGGAATAGCTGAGCCCCGTCTTGTCATAGGGAACAGACCAGGTGATTTCCTGCCCGGCGGCAATGCCATAGCGGGTTTCGGTATAGGCCGCGCTTCCGGTGCGGGTATCGGTCAGGGTAAATACGATTTTCCCGCTCCTGGTGCTTGCCACCTTGGTTTTCAGCGCGTTTTCGCTGCCGCCCTGGCTCAATTCCCGGGTGCCAAGGAAAGAGATCGTCAGGGGCTTTTCCTCTGCAACGCAGACCATGGGCAGCATGAGCGCTGCCAGCAGCAGCATAATCAGTAAGGAACGCAAGGCTTTCATTTCTTTCTTCACTCCTTCTATTTCGGCTCTCCTGCGAAAACCATTATACATAATAATAGACGGAAAAGCAAACCCTTTCGTTTCCTTTTTTCGGCGCGCCTCTCAAAATTTACAATTCATCTTTGCGTTCTGCCCATTTTCAGGCCGCAATATCTATGCATTAATTGTGAAATTCGGTCACCCGTATTGACATTGTATGATTTGGGATATAGAATAAGGAGGTACTCAGGAAAATGGAGGATGAAGACAATGGCGGATTCCCTTTTGTTTCAGAACAGCCCCGATCAGGCGGATATGCCTGCTGTATTGGTAGAAGGCTCCCATACCCCCGATGCCCTGGCGGGCGCCAGCGGCGTTTATATTGCAGCCTCCGGCTCGGCCATGCTGCAGAGCGGCGTGCATCATCTGCGCGCCATGGATCATTGGCTGTGGCTGGCTGTGGAAGGCGGCGCGCTGGTGCTGGAGAATGAGGATGTCTCTTTGAATCTGCGCGCCGGCGATTGCTGCATGCTGCCCCCCGCCTCCCGGGATGTGGTGCTGGATGCGGCTCAGGAGGCCCGGGTGCTTTGGATCATGGTGGGCGGCACCCTTTCCGGCGCTTTCCTGCAGCGGATGGGCGCGCTGCCCCATCGGATTATGAAGCAGGGCGCGCTGCCCAGCCAGCTGAATCTGGCCAAGCATATCGTGCAGGCCACCGTCCGCGTAGCCGCGGCGGAGGATGCCTCCAGCGCCCAGCTGCAGCAGCTGCTCTGGGCCATGCTGGCCTCCCATTCCGGTCAGCCCGTGGCCATGGATGCCGTGCTTTCCCATGAAATTGCCAAGGTCGTGGATGCCATGCGCAAGAATCAGTATCGCGATAGCTTCTCCCTAAGCGATATGGCCGCCCTCTCCCGCATGCCGGTGGAAACCTTCCGCAAGCGCTTTGTATCCGAGGTGGGCATGCCGCCCCAGAGCTATCAGCTCTTCTGCAAGATGGAGCGGGCCAAGGTGCTGCTCAAGGAGGGCTGCACCGTGCGCCAGGCCGGCGTGGAGGTCGGCATGAACGATCCCTACCACTTCTCCAAAACCTTTAAGAATATCGTGGGCATGAGTCCCTCCGCCTACAGCAAGACGGCCCTCAAATGATGCCCGCCTCCCTTCTCTCCCCTGGGCTGCCCCCTGAAAAGGCGCGGCAGCTTTCTCCGCTTCAATTGGCCTATGTGGGCGACAGCGTCCATGCGCTGCTGGTGCGCACCTATCTCATCGGGGCCGGATTAAAGGTCAGGGATATGCATCTCTGCGCCAATCAGGCGGTAAACGCCGCTTCCCAGGCCCGTGCGCTGCAGCAGATCCTGCCCCTGCTTACGGAGGAGGAAAGCGCCATCGTCAGGCGCGGCCGCAATGCCCATCCCCATCACAGCGCCCCCAAATCCGCCAGCACGGGCGAATACGCCGGGGCCACGGGGCTGGAGGCGCTGCTGGGGTATCTCTATCTTACCGGGGCGATGGACAGGCTCGATTTTCTCGCCCCCTATCTCTGCCCGGAGGAAATTTCATGCCGCAGAAACACTTACGGGTGAGGCTGCTCGCCCATACCCCCGATCCCGAAATCACCTGCGCCCTGGCGGCCCGCACCTGCTATTCCGCTGCGGAAATGGATGCCCTTTCCCAGCAGGTGCTTGCAAAGGATCAGGCCGGGTTTCTCCGGGGCGTCATTGCCTCGGGCCATCATTCGGTGCTGGAGCATGCCTCCTTCACTTTCTCCATCGAGGGCGTATCCCGGGCGCTGCTGGCCCAATTGACCCGCCATCGCATCGCCAGCTTTTCTGTCCAGAGCCAGCGCTATGTCTCCCTTTCGGAGGGCTTTGGCTATATCATTCCCGATCGCATCAAAGCCCTGGGCCAAGAAGCAACGGCGAAATATGAGCGCCAGATGGCGCAGATGCAGACCTGGTATAACGGCTGGCAGGAAAGGCTGGGTCAGGGCGAGGGCGCCAATGAGGATGCCCGCTTCGTGCTGCCCAACGCCTGCGAAACCCATATCACCATGACCATGAACGCCCGGGAGCTATTGCATTTCTTCTCCCTGCGCTGCTGCAATCGCGCCCAGTGGGAAATTCGGGCCATGGCCCGGGAAATGCTGCGGCTGTGCAAGCAGATTGCCCCCGTCATTTTTGAGGCCGCGGGCCCAGGCTGCGTATGCGCCGCCTGCCCCGAGGGGGCCAGAAGCTGCGGTCAGGCCAGGGAAATGCGGGAATACTTCCGCAACATGAAATAAGGAAAGAGGAAAGCAGCCATGGCTTTTTACAAGGATTTCAATCAGAAGAAAATGACCCGCGCCGATCATCTGCGCGCCGAAAGCAAATGGGAAGAGGAGGGCACCCGCTATCGCCGCTCCTCCGCCCAGAGCGATGCCCAGCGCCGGGAAGGCAAAAACGGCGCGGGCGAGCATAACCGCCCCTATGGCGAAAAAAAGCCCTACGGCGAGCGCAAGCCCTATGGCACGCCGGGCAATTCCTTCCGCAATGAGGAGCGCGGCCCGAAAAAAAATGATCAGCGCGCCTTCCAGCCCCGGAATCAGAAATTTCAGGATCAGCCCGCCCCCCGTCAGGAGCGTCCCGCCCCTGCGCCCCGGCCCGCTCCCGCCTATGAGGAGAGCTATCTGCCCCCGGAAAATCTGCTTTCCGGCCGCAATCCCATCCGCGAGGCCATTAAGACCGGCCGGGATATCGAAAAGCTCATGGTGGCCCGGGGCGATCTTTCCGGCACCGCCCGGGAAATCGTCGCCATGGCAAAGGAAAGGCATATCCCGGTGCAGATGGTGGAGCGCAGCCGCCTGGACGAAATCACCCGCAATCATCAGGGCATGCTGGCCTATGCCTCTGCCTATCGCTATTATGATGTAGAGGATATGCTTGCGGAGGCCCGGGAAAAGGGCGAGGCTCACTTCCTGGTGGTGCTGGACGGGGTTACCGATCCCCAGAATCTGGGGGCCATTATCCGCACCGCCGCCTGCGTGGGCGCCCATGGCGTCATCGTGCCCGAGCGCCGGGCCGTGGGGCTTACCCCCTCCGCCGTCAAGGCCTCAGCCGGCGCCATCGAAACCGTTAAGGTGGCCCGGGTAACCAATCTGACCCGTACCCTGGAAATGCTCAAGAAGCAGGGCGTATGGCTCTATGCCGCCGATATGTCGGGTGAGGATTACCGCCGGGTGGATTTTGCCGGGCCCATGGCGCTGATTATCGGCGCGGAGGGCGAGGGCGTCAGCCGGCTGGTGCTGGATACCTGCGATCATACCGTTTCTCTGCCCATGAAGGGCGGCGTTGGCTCCCTTAATGCCTCCGTCGCCGCCGGCGTGCTGCTCTATGCCGCCCTTTCCAGCCGCTGCTGAAATTCTTTGTCCTGTGGAGGTTGACATGCCTGATAATCCCTTGATGGATGAACAGCAGGAAGATGAACGCTTTCTGGATATGCCCGATGAGGAGATCGTGGTGCTGGCGCAGAATGGCGATGGCCAGGCGCTGGCTTACCTGCTCAATAAATATAAGAATTTTGTGCGCTCAAAGGCGCGCAGCTATTTTCTCATCGGCGCGGATCATGAGGATATCGTGCAGGAGGGCATGATCGGGCTCTATAAGGCGATCCGCGATTTTCAGCCCGCGCGCCTGGCCTCCTTCCGCTCCTTTGCCGAATTATGCGTCAAGCGCCAGATCATCACCGCCATTAAGGCCGCTACCCGGCAAAAGCATGTGCCCCTCAACAGCTATGTTTCCCTCAATAAACCGCTCTATGATGAGGAATCGGATCGTACCCTGCTGGATGTGATCGAGGGCCGCGTCACAAACCCCGAGGATCTCTATATCAGCCAGGAGGATCTTTCCCGAATCCAAAGCCAGATCAGCGAAATCCTCTCCGACCTGGAACGCCAGGTGCTGGACGCTTTCATTGATGGCAAAAGCTATCAGGAAATCGCCGAGCTGCTGGGCCGCCATGTCAAATCTATCGATAACGCCCTCCAGCGCGTTAAGCGCAAGCTCTTCAAATTCCTCGAAGAAACCGACGAGTGAGCGGGGATGGGATACGGGATTGGAAAATCATTGCGGGAGGATGCTTTTGCGTCAAAAGCACCCTCCCGCACCCTCCCGAAAACCGCCTCTGGATGGAACAAGGATTACTTTCGCATCGTTGAATGCCAGTGAAGCAAAAGGAAGCAAGTAGTAAGGAATAAAACAGCAATGCTCTCGCCAAACAGGAGGACATCGCTGCTGCAGAACACCTGCTTGAATGCCAGTGAAACAATAGAAAATCTGCAATAAGAAGCAAAACAGCAATGCTCCATCAAACGCGGAAGCATTGCTGCTGTTTTTCTATTCGTTATTTGTTTTTGCTGATCTGGCATTCAATTTAGCAAGAACCCTCCATGAAACATCCAGAGCCGGTTTTCGGAAGGGGCGCGGGGGAACCACTTTTGACTCAAAAGTGGTTCCCCGCAAAATAATCCCCCGTTTCCTGGTTTTCGGGAGGGTGCTGGAGGGGACTTTTGACTCAAAAGTCTCCTCCCGCAAAAATCCCGTCCTTTCCCCGTCCTCACGTCTCTCCCGTCGGCTGCGGAAGCACCACGCTGATGCGGGTGCCGAATTCCTCCCGGGAGAAGACATCGAAATAGCCGCCGTGCTTTTCGACGATCCATTTGGCGATAGAGAGGCCCAGGCCGGTGCCGCCGCCCGCCCGGGTACGCGCAGGATCGGAGCGGAAGAAGCGGTCAAAGATCCGGTTCAGGTCTTCCTCCCTGATGCCGATGCCGTTATCCTGCACCTCAAAGCAGGGCACGCCCTCCTTCAACCGTGCGCGGAGGGTAATCCGATCCTCTTTTTCGGTATATTTCACCGCATTATCGGTAAGGATCCGTGCGGTCTGCTTAAGCATGGCGGCGTCGCCCTGCACCATAACCGGCACATCGGCCATGATCCGCCATTGCCGCTCGCCCTGAATCATGCAGGATTCCTCATAGACCTCCCGCATCATCTGGGCGATATCCACATTTTCGATGGTCAATTGATTGCGTCCGTTATCCCCCCGGGCCAGGAAGAGCAATTGCTCCACCAGCTTTTTCATATGCGCTGTTTCGCTCTGGATGGCCTCTATCCCCTCCGCCAGAATCTTGGGGTCATCCTTCCCCCATCGGGCCAGCATATCGGCATAGCCCTGAATGACGGCAATGGGCGTGCGCAATTCATGGGAGGCATCGGATGTAAAGCGGCTCTGCTCCCGATAGGCCTCCTGCATACGCCGGAGCAGATCATTAATGGCCGCCTCCAGGCTCTGCAATTCCTTGCTCCCGGTTTTTAGCTGCACGTTTTCATTGGTGGGCGATACGGTAGCCAGGGCGCTTTCCAGATGATGCAGCTTTTCCATATCAAACTGCGCGCGGCTCAATTCCTGCGCGGTGCGCGCCATTTTTTCCAGGGGACTGAGCAGCCGCCTGGCCTTTTTCCTGCCGGTAATGTACTGGAGCAGCAGGAGAACCGTTTCAAAGCCGCAGAGAATCGTAAAAAAGCGGCTGACGATATGAAAATAGCCTTCCCCATCCACGGTAATCCTTTCGCCCGCCGCCGTTTCAAAGGAATAGCGGATGGTTTCCGCCCGCGTTCTCAGGCTCTGCCCGCTGTCCCATTCCAGATGCCGGTAGACGCTCTCGCCGCGCCAGCCGCCGGCGGCCTCCTCCGCCGCATAGCAGAAGCCGAAAACCGATAGCCCCAATAGCAGCGCATCCACCAATAAAAGCGTAAGAAGCATCCGGAAAAACCAGACGCGGTTCATCCGCTTGGCGATGGATTTCATTCTGCGGTCATCCTTCATGCTTCCTCCCGCAGGACATACCCCACGCCCCTTACGGTATGCAGCAGCTTCTTTTCAAAGCCCTCATCCATCTTGCTCCTGAGATAGCGGACGTATACATCCACCACATTGGTTTCCCCCATGTAGCCATAGCCCCAGACCCTTTCCAGCAATTGCTCTCTTGTCAGCACAAGGGTCTTGTTTTCCAGGAAATACTGGAGCAGGGAAAATTCCCGGCTGGTCAGTTCAATCTCCCGCCCGGCGCGCATGACCAGATGCCGGGAGGCATCCAGGGAAAGATCGCCGCAGAAAAGGGGCTTTTCCTCCTCCTGCCGGGGCGCCTGCCTGCGCAGCGCCGCCCGGATGCGGGCCAATAATTCCTCAATGGAAAAGGGCTTGGTAATGTAATCATCCGCGCCCATATCCAGCCCGGTCACCTTATCCATGACCGCATCCCGGGCAGTCAGCATAATAACAGGCAAAGAGGAGGCCCTGCGGATTCTCCGCAGCACCTCCAGGCCGTTAATCCCCGGCAGCATGATATCCAATAGCATGAGATCAAAGGATCCTTTTTCTGCCATTTCCAGGCCGCTGCGGCCATCAAAGGCTTTTTCCACGGCATAGCCCTCATGCTGTAGCTCCAATTCAATAAATCGGGCCAGCTTTTCCTCGTCCTCCACCAGCAGAATCCTGTCCATGGCGCATCCTTCCTTTGCGGCTTATTGGCGCGTGTCCCCGTCCTTCTGTACGGCGTCCGCCGCCTTATCCATCACATCATTGACCTTGGCATCCACATTCGGGCCCTGGAAGGAATAGCGTCCCCCCACAAAAAGCCCCACCACCAGCGCAATCAGCGAGGCGGGCCAGCAGAAGATCAGCAGCAGCACCAGCACCGTAATCGGCATGGAAACAATCTCTTCGCCCTTCCGATTCCTGATCAGAAACTGATTGCTGTTGCCCTTGCTGAATAGATTGCGCAGCAGATTCCATAGCTTCCGGAGCCCGTTTCTCCAGTCATGGCCCCCATCGCTCCTGCCCGCATCCCTCTTTACCTGGGTGGTGTATTCCCGGGCCGCGTCCTCGCCCTTCATCCTGCCTTCGCTTTCCAGCAGCACCAGCGCATCCAGAATATCCCAATCGCTTTTTTCCAGCGCCGCCTTGGCCTCCTCATAGCTTACATTCGCCTTCTGCCGCAGCTTTTCTACCATTTCATAATGATCCATATCCTTTTCCTCCTTGGCTCTTGGCCTTCATTTCGTGGAACAAGCATAGGATAGCCCCTGAAGATGAAAAACACCGCGTGCTTTTCATTAGAAAACCATGAGAAAATGATAAGGATTCCTAAAAAAAGGCATGGGAGGGCCGCCCCTGCCTCCGGGGTGCCCTCCCATGATGGATTTTCGCCGGGCTTTTCTTAAAGCGCCTGCTGAATTGCCCGGATATGCTCCCGGGCCAGATCGGCTATGGCGGCATAGTTTTTCTCCCGCACCAATTCGGGCCGCAGCACCGTAATGCCCGTGCCCACGGCGTTAATGCCGCGGCGGAGAAATTCCGGAATGGTTTCCGGGTTCACCCCGCCGGTCGCCATCAGGGGAATATGGGGCAGAGGGCCCCGGAGATTGGTAATATAATGCATGCCCAGATCATCGGCGGGAAAAAATTTCACCATGTCCGCGCCCATATCCCAGGCATTGCAGATTTCGGTGGCGGTGGCGGCCCCGGGGATGGAATACATGCCCAGCCGCTTGGTTTCCGCGATCACGGCCTCCTTGGTATTGGGGGCAATGATGTATTCGCAGCCCGCATCAAAGGCAGCCTGCACCTCCTGCACATTCAGCACCGTGCCCGCGCCGATATGCATGCGCCCGCCCAGCCGCTTTCTGAGTGCGGCAATCTTTTCGGCATTTTCCGCAATGCAGTTTTCCTGCCTGTGATCAAAGGTGCTTTCCAGAAAGCGCACCCCCGCATCGGCCAGCGCCTCCGCCGCATCCAGCAGCGTTTCCTTTTCCACGCCCCGGGCAATGATCACCAGTTTTTCCTTCAGCAGCAATTCAAAGGCCGTCATTTCTGATTCCACTCCTTATTGTAGGGTAAAATGCAGCAGCTGATGCCGGAATCGATGGTCAGTTCAGCGCCGGTGACCGTTTTGGCTTCATCCGAGCAGAGATAATACACCCCGGCGGCGATCTCCTCCCCAAAGGATTCGCGCCCCGCCGGATACTGGGCCCGCCGTTTTTGCGTGGTGGCCTCATCCTGCATATCCCAGCGATCGGTATGGATCGCCCCGGCCACCAGATTATTGATCCGAATGCCCAGATGGCCCACTTCCAGCGCCAGGGCATGATTCATGGCCGCAATCGCGCCCTTGGAGGCGGCATACAGCACCCGCCCCGGCAGGGTGGCATTGGCATGCACCGAGCCAATCAGGCAGATGGCGCTGCCGGGAGGCATGAGCTTAACGGCCTCCTGACAGCCGAAAAAGGAGCCCCGGGCATTGGCGTTCATCACCGCATCCCAATCCGCCTGAGTGGCATTAAAGATGCTCAGATCCACGCCCAGATGCGCCGCATTGGAAATATACGCATTCAGATGCCCAAATTCCTGCTTCACCACGGAAAAAGCTGCGCGGATGCTTTCCACGCTGGCGGGATCCATGCCCAGCCCCAGTACCCGCACGCTTGGATACTCCCTGCCCACCTGCAGGGCGGCCTCCCGGGCCTCGTCCGCGCTGCGGCTGGTAATCACGGCGTCATAGCCCTCCCGGGCAAACCGCCTGATGATGGCAAGGCCGGTATTCCGGGCAGCGCCGGTCACAAGAACGACACGATTCATGGTATCACTCTTTTCTTTCTTCTTTCTGTTCTGTTTTTTATGGATTCAGCGCTTTTCGTTGGCGTATTCCAGGCCCTTAAAATAATAGATCGTATCATCCTTGGGCCGAATATCCGTAAGCGTCCCTGTATAATGCCGCAGATTCCGGGGTTTATAGGGATAGCGGGCCATTTCCTCCTCATGCACCTCAATGCCCAGGCCGGGCTTATTGCCGATGAGGATATAGCCATCCTCAAATACCACCTCTTCATCGGTAATGCTCCTGCGGAAGGAGCCATCGGTCAGCATGATTTCGTGAATCAGGAAATTGGGGGTAGCGGCAGCCAATTGCAGAATGGCGGCGTTGGAAATCGGGCCGGAGGGATTATGGAAGCTGACGGGAATATGATTGGCCTCGCACATGGCGGCAATTTTCTTGCTTTCGGAGATGCCGCCGGTGTGGAAAATATCCGGCTGGGCAATATCCACGCAGCCCTTGCGCAGAACATCCCAGAATTGATACTTGCCGTAGAATCTCTCCCCCGCCGCCACGGGAATCATGGAATGATCCCGCACCCAGGCAAGGGAATCCAGATTATCCGGCACGGTGGGCTCTTCAATCAGCATGGGCTTAAAGGGGGCCAGCTGGCGGCTCATCTCCACCGCCGTATAGGGATTGAAGCGGCCATGGCATTCAATCAGCAGATCCACAAAGGGGCCCACCGCATCCCGTACCGCCCCCACAATGCGCACGGCCTTATCCATTTCCTCCAGGGAAAGGGTCATATGCGCCTTGCCGAAGGGATCCCATTTCAGCGCCTTGATGCCCATGGCTACGGTCTTTTTCGCGGCGGCGGCAAAATCCTCCGGCTCCCGGGCCCCGGTAAACCAGGCGTTGGCGTACATTTTTACTTTGTCCCGCATCCTGCCGCCCAGGAGCGCCGCCACCGGCAGATTCAGCCGCTTGCCCAGAATATCCCAGCAGGCAATTTCAATGCCGGAAAGGGCGCTCATCATCACAGGGCCGCCCTTCCAATAGGAATCGCGATAGACCTCAAACCACATTTTTTCAATTTCGCCCGGATCGCGGCCCACCACCATCCGCTTCATATCCTCCACGCAGCCCGCCAGCGCATTTTCCCTGGTGCCCAGCGAGGCCTCGCCCCAGCCGTAAAGCCCCTCGTCAGTCTCCACCTTGATAAATGTCCAGTTGGTGCGGAAGGCATCCATCGTATAGGCCCTTACATCCGTAATTTTCATGCTCTTTCCTCCCCCTTGTCTTTCTCAGCCTTCATTATAAACAGCCCCCTCCTGCGCCGCAAGGGCGAAAAAACGCGAAACTTTTTCCTGTATTTTGGCCCCCGAAAAATCGGCAGACTTCAGACACCAGATTCCCCATCCCCGCTTGAAAACCAAGGACGAAGGAACGGGATTTTTGCGGGAGGAGGCTTTTGTGTCAAAAGCCCCCTCCCGCACCCTCCCGAAAACCGGGGAACAAGATACGGGGAATAATTTGCGGGGGAACCACTTTTGAGTCAAAAGTGGGTTCCCCCGCACCCCCTCCGAAAACCGGCTCTGGATGATTCATAGAGGAATATAACAAATTGAATGCCAGATCGACAAAAAGAAATAGCAACCCACAAAAACAGCAGCAATGCCTTCGCGCTTGATGAGGACATTGCTGCTTTATTCTTTACACCTATTATTCTTTTGCTTCACTGGCATTCAATCTGGTTTTTTCTTTTTGTTTCATCCAGAGCCGGTTTTCGGGAGGGTGCGGGAGGGTGCTTTTGACGCAAAAGCATCCTCCCGCAATATTTTCCCCGTCTCCCGTTTCCCATTCCCCGTCAGGCGCGGTGGGCCGCCATGTATTCTTCTACGCGCTTAAGCTCGTCCATGGTATTGACGCCCCAATATTCCGGGGAATCAGGGGTAACCACGGCGTGCTGCTTCCAATGCATTTCGTGAATCACCCTGGTGACGCCGGTGAGATAGAATTCCTGTTTGGGGTTATCGTTTTTAACCCTTTTCAGCGCCTCCCACATCACGTCGCCGCTCATGACCTGCACGCCCACATTCACTTCGTCAATCAGCAATTGCTCCGCATTGCAGGCGCTCTGCTCCACGATATCAATCAATTCGCCCTTTTCATCCCGGATCAGCCGCCCAAAGGCAGGAATGGGATGAATCTTTGCGGCCAGCAGCGTGTTTTTCGCCTGATTGGCAATATGCTCCTCCACCATGGTCATATAGGTTTTCCGGGAGAGCAGCGGCATATCGCAGTAGAGGCAAAGCACGGGACCGGAAAAATCGCCCACAGCCTCCTCCGCGCAGAGCATGGCATGGGCCGTGCCGCGCTGCTCCTTCTGCCAGACATAATGATATTTTTCGCCCAGATAATCGCGGATTTTTTCCCCCATCACGCCGATAACGATGGTGATATCCTCCGGCGCCACAAAATCAATCCCGGAAAGCACATGATCAATCAGCGCCCTTCCGCCCACCTGCCGCAGGGCCTTGGGGATTTCGTCCCTTTCGCATTGCAGCCGGGATCCCTTCCCCGCCGCCAGAATGACCGCCTTGGTTCTTTCCATGATCCTGTCTCCTTGTTCTTTCGTTTGCTTCGGCCCGCGCCGCCGCTTATTTTTTCATGCTGTTGATTTTGTACATCAGCCGCCGCCAATCCATCCGCAATTGCAGCAGCGCCGATTTGCCAAAGAAGAGGAAAAAGGGCAGCAGCGAGAAAATCAGCCCGATCTTATAGGCCCAGGGCGATACCAGAAATTCATAGATCAGCAGCGCCGCCGAAAAGATGCCCAGCCATTTGGCCTTGATGGGCAGGAAGAAAAAGAGCATGAATTCCGTCTCCGGGAAAAGCACCGCAAAGGAAAGCAGCAGCGATGTATTCAGATAGCTGTTGGTGGCATAGCCGGTGAGAAAGCCCGCTATGATATTGCCCAGAATCCCAAAGGCATAATAGAGATTGAAGCGCTTGCTCCCCCATTGGCTTTCAAGACTGGAGCCGATGAAATAGGAAAAATACAGGCTGAAAATAATCCAGACGATGCTTTCCTGGGGCGGCAGGAAAATAAACGTGATCAGCCGCCAGATTTCGCCCCGCAGGATCCTATCCCGGCTAAAGGCCAATAGGGCCGAGGCGCTCTGGTTCAGGGGCAGATAATCCAGCATGAATACCCCCAGCATGGCCAGGCACAAATATTTCATCAGATCCGGAATATAATACCGCCCCATTTTCCGCTCAATTTTATTGAGCCATTCCATCCCTATCACCTTCCTTGCTGCCTCTATTATATAAGAAAAATCCCCGATGCGCAAGCCTTATCCATTTTTCTTTCCATTAATGACAAAAATCTGCCGCAAAGGGAAAGAAAAAAAGCCGCCCTTCGCCGCAAAAAGGGAAGCAAAGGGCCGCTTATCAGAAAAAAGCCAATCGAAAGCGCCTGCTCAGCGGGCGTTGGCAGCAGCCATTTCCAGGGCCTTCAGAAGAGAATTGACGCCGATGGTGCAGCTGGTTTTCAGATCCGCCTCATCCGGCGCGCCGCTGGCGGTCAGGGGAAGGGAAAGCACCTCGGCTACCGTCTTGCCGATGCAGTAATTTTCCAGCGCCTGCACCTGGCTGTACCATTCCCCGGCGGGGGCAAACGCGCCCATGCCGTAATTTTCCTTCAGCTCCATCTTGGATTTCCATTCGCTGCCCGCCTCGGCCATCACCGCGCCCTGAGCGGTCACGCCCAGATCCCCGGCGGTCATATCAAAGCGGATATTGGTGATTTTTCCCGCATCATCCAGCACCAGCGTGCATACGGTAATTTCCAGGCTGTATTTCCCATCGTAGAAATCGCCGTCCTCCTCATAGGCGCTTTCCGCCTTGGTAACGGCGGTATACACCGCCATGCCCATGCTTTCGGCAGAGGCAGCGGCAGAGGAGGCCAGGCAGCAGCCCACGGCCAGAGCAAATACCAGAGACAGAATCACCATTCTTTTCATTCCATTGATCCTCCGATCCTATAATCCCGGCCCTTATGAGAACCGGCCTGTTTCCATTATACCCACTCTTTGGGGGATGAAATGGCTGCGGAAAAAATTTTTTATCCGCCCACCCGAATAAATACATACACAATCGCCGCCACGATGCCAAGGGCGCAGAGCAGCAGACCAAAGGAAATCGCATTGGTCACATACGCGCCATAGCGCATATCCGTGGGCGCCTTGGCATGCAGCCGGCGCCGGGGCGAAAGGGTATACAGCGCCTTATGCAGCCCCTCCACGATGGCGCTTGCCAGATGGGTAAAGATGCTGTGCTTGCCCTCCCTGTGCAATTCCTGCCGGTTTATCAGGAAAAGCTCCCGAATAAACAGCATCACATGATCCATCGTTTCATCCATCAGCCGGAAAAAGCCCGTGATCAGGCCCGCCAGATACCGGGTAATCGCCCGGGATTCGGGCAGCGCATCCAGAAAACCGGCGATTTTGCAGCCCACAAAGGGCAAAAAGCGGCAGAACACCGGGCGATAGACGATCTCCTCCAGATCCAGCCGCCGGGGCCAGAGATTGATATAGCCCTTCTCCCTGCGGTACAGCACGGTGCGCACAAAAAGGAAATACACCGACGTGCCGATGGCAAGGCTGATCAGCCCGCCGGAAAGATTGGCCCAGGAGAGGAAATGGATGCTGCCCTGGGCCTGCTGATGCAGAAAAGGTGCGCTTATATTGGTCAGGCCAAGCAGCACCTGATTGGGGAAAAGGCCGATAGCCAATAGCGGCAGCACCGATAGCATCAGCGCCAGGGCAGAGCGCCCCTCCAGCCCCTCATGCCGCATCCCGTCATATTGCTTCTGGATTTCCGCATCGGGATTCTTCTGCCAGAAAAGACAGAGATAGATTTTCAGCATGTAGGCGGCGGTCAGCCCGGCGGCAAAGAGGAAAACCCATTCCGCCGCATGATAGGAAAACACGCCGGGGTATTCGTGGGTCAATTCCACCAGCGCCTCATGGATCATGGTCTTGCTGGCATAGCCGTTCAGAAACGGCACGCCGCTTAAGCCCATACCGCCCAGCAGAAACACCGCATGCAGCAGGGGCTTTTTCCGCCCATAGCCCATCAGGCGCGTAAGATCCAGGCTGTGCGCGCCCATATACACCGCCCCTGCGCCCAGGAACAGCGCCAGCTTCAGCAGGGAATGATTGATCATATGCCCCACCGTGCCCGCGGCAGCCATGGCCCCGTTTTCCCCCAGCAGCACCACGCAGGCAAAGCCCACCGTGATATACCCGATCTGGGAAAGGGAGGAGCAGGCCAGGATGCGCTTGAGATTGATTGAAAAGACCGCCAGCACCGCCCCCAGCAGCATCGTTATCAGCCCCAGCGCCAGCATCACCTGGCCAAAGACGCGGCTTTGCCCCATCAGATTCAGGCCGATGGCGATCAGGCCAAAGAGACCGGTCTTGGTCAGCATGCCGGAAAGCAGCGCGCTGGCCGGGGCCGGGGCCACGGGATGGGCCTTGGGCAGCCAGATATGCAGGGGCGCAAGGCCGGCCTTGGCGCAGAAGCCCACCAGCATCAGGCAGGCGGGAAGAAGCATATCCTCCCGGCCCAGGGCGCTTCTGAGCCCTGCGTAGGAAAGATCGCCCAGCCGGTGATAGCAGAGCATCATGCCCATGAGCGTCACCATGCCGCAGGCAATGGATACCCCCAGATAGGTGGCCGCCGCCCGCCGGGCCTCCCGACTTTCCTCATGGGCCACCCAGGGATAGGAGGCAATGGACATGATTTCGAAAAAGATAAAGGCGGTATACAGATCATCGGAAAGGAATACGCCCACAACCCCGGTCAGGGTGAGCAGCGTAAAAAAGACATAGCGCCCGCGATTTTCCCCATGGGAAAAATACTGCCGGGAAAACAGCGCGGCAATGAACCACATAAACGCCGCCAGCAGCGCATACAGCGCCCGGAAGCCATCCGCCCGGAAGGAAAGCCCCATGCCGCCAAGGCCCGCCCATTGGGCCGTCATTTCCCGTCCGGCCGCCGCCTGGGTAAAAATCACCAGCGCAAGGAGAAACTCGGCCAGCGTAAACAGCCGCAGCAGAAGATCACGGCTTTCGCCCTTTTTCCGCCCGGCCAGCGGGGCGATGACCGCCCCTGCCAAAGGCAGGCATAATACGATTGCAAACATCATTTTCCCAATCCTCCCGCAATCGCCTGAATATACTCCATCAGATTCCCGGCAAAGATCCCGGCAAGCACCATCATCACGCACAGAATCACCAGCGCGCTCTTCATGCAGGCCCCGGGATCACAGGGCGCTTTCTCCCCCGGCGCAAGGCTCGGCTTCATAAAGAAGGCAGGAAAGGCCACCGTGAATACATAGATCGCCGTCAGCACGGAGGAAACCAGCAACGCCGCAGCCCCCGCAATGGGCAGCGCGCCCCCCAGATCAAAGGCGGCGGTGATCAGATAATTCTTGCTGATAAAGCCAGGCAGCGGCGGCACGCCCACCAGGGCCGCGCCCGCAAGCAGGAAAGCGCCGAAGGTCAGGGGCATTTTGCGGCCCAGGCCGTGCATTTCCCTTACCCGGGTGCGCCCGCTCTGAACCAGCACCGCCCCGGCGCAGAAGAAGAGAATGATCTTCATCAGCCCGTGGAATACCATGTGCGCAAGGCCCGCCGCCATGCCCTCCCTGCTCAGCAGGGAAAGGCCAAAGAGCATATAGCTCAGATTGCTTACCGTAGACCAGGCCAGCCGCTTTTTCACATGCTGCTCCCGCACCGCCATGACCGAGCCCGCCAGCACGGTCATGATGCTCAGCAGCAGCATCGTCTGCTGGGCCCAGCTTCCCGCCAACAGCCCGGGATCAATCACATAATACAGGATGCGCAGCACCGCAAATACCCCGGCATTGACCACCGCCACCGCATGCAGTAGTGCCGTTACCGGCGTTGGCGCGACGGAGGCTGCAGGCAGCCACCGGGAAAGCGGCAGCACCGCCGCCTTGGCCCCAAAGCCGATAAAGCCCAGCAGGGCAATGAAATACAGCCAGTCCTTCCCCGTTTCTGCAATCTCCACGCCGCCCAGGGCAAATTGCCCCGCGCCCAGGGCATCAAAGCCCATCATGGCCACAAAGCCCAGGGCCGCGCCGCCAAAGAGGGAAAGCATATACCGCCGCACGGCGCGGATGGAGGGCTTATCCTTTTCATGCCAGACCAGCGGCAGCGTCAGCAGCGTCAGCAGCTCATAGAAAATATAGAAGGTGAATAGATTTTCCGCAGCCGCCAGCAGCACCGCCGCGCCATAGGTCATGGTATACCAGGCAAAGAAATTGCCCTCCCGCCGCTCATGGCGCATATATTCCATGGCATACAGCACCGCAAGGGGCCAAAGCACCGCCGCCAGGCCCAGATAGATCCGCCCGGCATCATCCAGATGCAGCGCGCAGACCATGCTGTCCGTAAGCCGCAATAGCTCGATTCTCCCCTCCCAGCCTGAAAGCACCAGATACAGCGCCAGAAGAGAGGTGGCAAGCGTGGCAGAAAAGACATACCCCATCCGGATTTTTCTGTTTTTCAGCCGCAGAAAGGGCAGTGCCCCGCCCAGCGCCAGCGGCAGAAACGCACAAATGATCAGCAGCATCGGCCATCACCTCACATCAGGCCCGCCGCCAGGCCGCGAAGGAAATCAATCAGCCCGCCGGAAAACAGCCCCAGCCCCACAATCAGCACCGAATAGACCACCATGGGGGCCGTCATTTTCCAGGATACCTCGCAGCGGGGCAGCCCCTCTTTTCCGCCAAAGCAGCCCCTGATCACCACGGTGAGCAGATACGCCGCCGTCAGGATGGCGCTGATGAGCAGCGCCGCCGGGCCAATCCAGCTGCCCGCCAGGCCGGTATCCAGTGCGCCGGCGGCCAGATTCCATTTGCTCACAAAGCCGCCGGTGGGCGGAATGCCGATCAGGCCCAGAGAGGCCACGGCAAAGCAGGCAAAGGTCACGGGCATCTGCTTGCCCAGGCCCTCATAATCCCCCACCTCGGTTTTGCCCGTCTGATGGATCATGCTGCCCGCGCCCATGAACAGGGTGTTTTTCATCAGCGAATGGAAAATGATATGCAGCACCGCGCCCACAAAGCCGGCCTCCGTCATGGTAAAGAGGCCAAAGAGAACATACGAAACCTGGGAAACGGAGGAATAGGCCAGCCGCTTCTTGATCTTTTTTTCCTTGAACGCCATCAGCGAGCCCATCAGCACCGTGATCAAGGAAAGGCCCAGCAGCAGCGTCTGCACCCAGGTGCCCCGCAGCCTTTCCGCGCCCGCCACAAAGTAAATCACCCGGATCATGCCCAGCACGCCCATCTTGGTAATCACGCCCGAAAGCACGGCGCTGGCCGGGGCCGGGGCCACGGGATGGGCCGTGGGCAGCCAGCCGTGGAGGGGAAACATGCCCGCCTTGACGGAAAAGCCGATGAGCATGACAAGGAAAATCGCCATGGCCAGGCCTTCCTTCCCCGCCAGCATTTCCGCCGTCAGGGGCCCGGCGGCAAAATCTCCCCCCGCCCCCAGAGAGCTGACAAAGAAAATGCCAATCAGGGCGGCAGAGGCGCCCAGCACGGAATAGATCAGATATTTGATGGCCGCCGCCACGGCAGGCCGATCCATATCATGCAATACCAGCGGCACGGTCAGCAGCGTCATGGCCTCATAGAACATATAGAAGGTGACAAGATTGCCGCTGACGGCAAGGGCGTTCAGCACGCCCTGAGTCAGGGTATAGAATAGATAGAAGCGCGCCTTATGCGCATCCCCGCCCAGGTATTCCGCCGCATACAGCCCCACCCCGGGCCAGATCACGCTGATCAGCGCAAGATACACCCTGGATACCTGATCCAGCCGCAATTGCAGGGAAAGGGTATCCGTCCAGCGAATCATCATTTCCCCCGGATTGCCAAAGAACGCAAGGCAGAGGGAGAGAAGCGCCGTAACCGACAGCGCCGCCATCGTGGCCCTGTCAAGCGTCTTTCCCTTCAGCCGAAGAAAATAAATGCCCAGCCCCGCCGCCACAGGCAAAAGCAGCGAAAGCAGCAGAAGAATATTTGCCAGATTTGTCATATTCATCGTCCCCTTTGCATCATGGGCGTGCGCCCGTCAGTTGAAAATGGCGATACCCTGCCGAATCAGCTCCATCACCTGGCCGCCAAAGACACCCAGGAAAACATTGATCACAATCAGCGCGCCCATAGCCAAACGGAAGGGCATATCCTTGGCCAGCGGGCTTTTTTCCAGCGGAAAGCGCTCGCCGGGGCGATAGAGGGTCATGGTGGTGCGCAGCATGTAGGCCACGTTCAGCACCGTGCTGGTCGCCAGCGTCAGCAGCAGCACCGCCATCTTCCAGTTCTGCATCTCCATGCCCGCCTGGGCCAGGAAAATCTTGGAGGCAAAGCCCCCCAGGAAGGGAATGCCCACCAGCGAGCATGCGCCGATGCCAAAGGCCACCCCGGCCAGCGGCGCGCGCAGGCCCGAGCCGCGGATATCCCGGAAGGCCGCGCTGCCCCCCGATACCTCCCTGAGCTTGCTGGAGGAAAGGAAGAGCATGGATTTGGCCGCCGAATGGGCCAGAATATGGAAGAGCGCCGCCGCCATGCCCGCTTCGCTGCCCAGAGAGATGCCCAGGAAAATATAGCCGATCTGGGAAACGGAGGAATAGGCCACCATGCGGCTGAGATTATGCTCCCGAATGGCATCCACCGAGCCCAGAATGATGCCCACAATGGAAAAGACAAACAATACATCGCCCACGCCGTCCCGGGCAAATACCTCCGCCCCGGCAGCCCGGAAGAAAATCTTGATCAGCAGGAAAATATACATTTTCGAGATCAAAGAGGAAAGCAGCGCGCTGGAGGTGGGGGTGGCGCTGGAATATGCGTTGGGCAGCCAGGTATGGAAGGGATAGAGCGCGCCCTTCACCGCAATGCCCAGCGTCATCAGCACGCAGCACAGCGCCAGCGGAATCTGATAGGTATCTGCCGCCAGCATGCTTTGGATGGATGCCTCCAATTGGGGAAAGAGCAGATGCCCGGTCAGGCAGTAGAGAATGGAAAGCCCCAGCAGGAAAAGGCCGCTGCCCAGCAGATTCATGATCATATACCGGGTGGCCGCAAAGAGCGTGCGCCCCTTATTGCTGGAGCAGATCAGCGCGCAGGCGGCAATGGTGGTAATTTCAATGAAAACGTAGGCGGTAAACAAATCGTTGGTAAAGGTAATGGCCAGCATGGCGGTGGTCAGCAGGCAAACCATGGAGCCATAAAGATTCATCCGCTGGGGAGCCACATCCTTTGTCAGCTTCTTCCAGCCGCCCAGGATGGAAAAAAGAATCACCAGCGCAAAGCCCAGGCCCATCAGCGCCTCGATGATCCCTACCCTCAGCTCATTTCCGTAGGGCGCGCCGATTTCACCCATGGGGTAAATATAGCTTTCCCCCTGCTGAATCACCAGATAGAGCAGCGCCGAAAGCGCCAGCACCACCAGGCAGGAAAGGCCGGTCATAACGGCCCGGGCCGCCCGGGGCCTGAGAACAGAGCAGATCGCCGCCAGCATCAGGGGCAGCACGATCAGAAACAGGGGAATATTCTGCCAAAGCTGCATCTTCATTTCCCCTCTTTCCTTACTAATTCTGCAATCTGGTCAATATCCAGGGTGTGATAGCGCCGGTAGAGGCGCACCGTCAGCCCCAGCATGATGGCCGTTACGCTGACGGATACCACAATGCCCGTCAGCACCAGCCCGGCCGGCAGCGGATTGACATACAGGCTGGGATCGGTGCTGCCATTCACATAGATGGGCGCCAGGCGGGATTCAATATAGCCATAGGAAGCCAGAAACAGATAAATGCCGCTGTCCATCATGGAAAAGCCGATGATCTTTTTGATCAGATGCTTATTGAGCAGAAGCTGGGTAAAGCCGATACCAAAGAGAATCAGTGCCACCACCTCATCCAGATGCTCATAAACCAGGCGCAGCATCAGAAATCACCTCTTCTGAACATGGTATAAAGCGCATACATCGTGCAGGCCACCACGCAGCCCACCACGAAATTCAGCGGGAGCAGAAGCCCGGCGGAAAAGATATTGCCCACCGTGCCGGGAGAAATGCCGTTTTCCAGATGATTGGCTCCCGTGAAGAAATGATAGCATTTCGCCGTGGAATAAAAGAGCAGCGATACCACCGATACGATCCTGAAGGTGCGGTAGGTAAAAAATCGCTCAACCTTATGATAGCCAAAGGCATTCTGATACAGGATCAGCCCGCCCCCCAGCACCGCGCCGCCGGAAAAGCCGCCACCCGGGGAAAGATGGCCGTTGGCAATGATGTAGAGGCCGAATATCAGCGTCAGCGGGCAGAGGATCCGGGTGCAGGACTGGAGAATCTCATCATGCCGCGGCTCAAAATGCCGGTCATAGGCATCCCGCTGCAATTGCCGGTCGCGATCCTTTTCGCCCTTGATGCTCAGCAGCATCAGCACCGTGCATACCGCAATAAACAGCACATGGGATTCGCCCAGGGTATCAAAGCCGCGGTAATCCAGGATAATGCCGGTAATAATATTGACCGCCCCGGTATCCTCCATGGTATGCTCCACATAAAATTCGGAAAGCTCGCTTTCCACCAGATGCTCCGCCCCGCCGAATTCGGGCATCTGCAGCGCCGCATACAAAAGCACGCCGATGAGCAGTGCGCAGACGATCACCGCCGCCGCCCGATAGCATTTTTCATAGACGGGATGCCTTTCCGTGCGCAGCGGGGCCGCAAGCCGGGGATCCTCCCTTTCCTCCCTCTCCGGCGAATCCTCCTCCTTCATTTCCGGGGATTCGGTTTCGCTCAGGGCATCCTCCATTTCCGCTTCCAGGGCCGGATCGCCATGCTCCAGCCAGTTTATCAGATGCTGTTTCCGTTCACTTTGCCTGTTCGTCTTCTTCTTCATCTTCCTGATCCCCTGCTTCCTTGATTGCATGGATTTTTTTCAGCGCCACAAACATCAGCAGCGAATTGATGCCCGCGCCCACGGCGGCCTCGGTAATGGCCAGATCGGGGGAGCGGAGCAGAATCCATACGATGGACATGGCCAGCCCCTGGGACATGAAAATGATCACCGAGGCAAGCAGGCTTTTTGTCATGCTCACCGCCACCGCACACACCAGAATAAATACCAGCAGAATCACATTCAGCGCTTCCATATTTCCGCCTCCGCCGCAAATTGTTCATCCGCCTCGCTGACCAGCCTGCCGATCAGATGCCCGGAAACCGGGCTGGTCAGCCAGAAAAAGGCCACCACGAAAATGATTTTCAGCGTTACCGCATCAAAGCCGGTATACACAATGGCCGCCAGCGCAATCAGCATCAGTCCCAGGGTATCCCCCATGCCGGCGGCATGAATGCGGTTCAGGGAAAAGCGGAACCGGGTTACCCCCACCACCGCCGTTATCTGCACCATCAGCCCCGAAAGCAGCAGCGCGGCAAAAACCGCAAACCGGATATACTCAAGCATCCTTTTTCCCCTCCTTTTCCTGCCTGGCCCGGTGAATGCCGATAAAAATCTTGCTGAGCAGCACCACCGCCAGAAAGCTGAGCATGGCGTAAATCAGGGCGATATCCATCAGATATCCCTCCCCCATCAGCAGCGATAAAAGCACGATCAAAAGAATCGTTACCGTGCCGATCATATTGACCGCAATGATGCGGTCTGCCGTGGAGGGCCCCTTGATCGATCGGTACAGGCAGATAAACAGGCAGACCCCCAGCACAATCATGGCCCCCTGAATCAGCAGGGAATACGCATTATCCATGCAGCGTCTCCTCCATTCTCTTCAGCCGTTTTTCAAAAATGGTGTGATCCAGCCCCTCCGCCATTTCGGGGGTCAGGCAATGAATGGTGATTTCGTTTCCCCTCAGGGAAAGGGTAATGGTGCCGGGGGTCAGGGTGATGGAATTGGCCAGCACCATCCGGGCCAGGCGGCTGGTCAGCGTGGTTTCCACCGTGCGCACCACGGGGGCAGGCTTTCCCCGGTAAACGGTGCGCGCCAGGGCCAGATTGGCCTTCACAATCTCCCAGATCACCACCCCCGCGTAGGCCGTCATCTGCGGCACGCAGCGATAGAATTGCCCCTCCTTCTTCAGCGACCAATCGCAGAAGGCGCACAAAAAAAGCATGGCCAGCGCCGTGACGGCAAGACCCAGCAGCATAATTTCCGGCGTGATTTTCCCATTGAGAACCACCCAGAAGCCATACAGAATGACGGCCATTTTCCTTTCCTCCTCATCTATCTTTTCCTATTAAAAGGGTATTTCAGCAAGCCTTGCAGAGTATAGCACAAACGGCATAAAAAAGAAAGAGTCAAAATAGTTAAATAACGTGCGGAAAGATTAATAATTTTTTCGGTTCAAATTCGCATTTTTCTGTTGCCTGAAAGCGAATTTCATGCGATAATAGGAATTGTAGGCCACAGATGAAAAAAGGAGGCGGCTTTCGCCCCGCTCCGTCCCATTCTTTTGCTGGAGGAATCCTTCGTATCCATGAAACGATTGCTGTTTTTCCTGATCGCGTTTTCCTTTTGTTTCTCTTTTTTGCTTTTTCCTGCCGCAGGCGAGGCATACCAGAAATACTCCCGGGTGGAATATGGCATTTTTGATACCGAAATTACCCTTATCGGCTATTGCGCCAGCCAGAATGATTTTGACCGCATCGCCGATGAAGCCATGAATCAGCTGCGGGAGCTGAACCGCATCTTTGACGCCTATAATTCCTATGCCGGCCTCCATAACCTCTGGTATGTCAATCGCTATGCCGATGATGCGCCGGTGGAGGTGCCGGAGCCCCTCTTCCAATTGCTTCTCTGGTGCCGGGAAAAATGGACGGCGGGCTACCGGCAGAATAATATCGCCCTGGGGGCGGTGCTTTCCATCTGGCATGATTACCGCACCGCGGGCCTTGCCGATCCGGCTTCCGCCGCCCTTCCCTCTCTGGAGGAACTGCGCGCCGCCGCCCGGCATACCGATTTTGATCAGGTGCTGCTGGATGAGGAAAACCGCACGGTCTATTTTGCTGATCCTCTGCTCACTCTGGATATCGGGGCCGTGGCCAAGGGGTATGCTGCCGATCTTGCGGCAGAATATCTGGAAAAGGCCATGCCCTCCTTCCTTCTGAGCCTGGGAGGCAATATCCGCGCCGGTGCTTCGCCCCTGGATGGGCGGGTCAATTGGGGCGTCAGCATCCAGGATCCCGATGATCCTGCCGGTATGCTGGATGTATTGTATCTCCATTCCCTTTCCGTGGTCACCAGCGGGGATTACTGGCGCTATTATGCGGTGGATGGCACGCGCTATCATCACATCATCGATCCCGATACCCTCCTGCCCGCATCGCATATGCAGGCGGTCACGGTGGTATGCGAAAGCGGGGTGCTTGCGGATTATTTAAGCACCGCACTCTTTATCCTCCCCTATGAGGAGGGAAAAGAGCTTGCGGAAAGCCTGCCCGGGGTGGAGGCCCTCTGGTCGCTGGCAGACGGCACGGTCTGTATGACCGATGGCTTTGCCGCCATGACCCGCTCCCACGGCGCATCCTCCCGGGAATAAAGGAGGCGGCATGAAGAAAAAGGAATTGCTTTTGCTGCTTTTTGCGCTGCTGCTTGCGCTGCTTGTATTTTTCGCCTCCCGGCTGCCTGGCAGCGGCAAGGAGGCCGCCGGGCTGGTGCGCATCCAGGTAAACGGTGAATTCTATGCCCAGGAAGCGCTGACAGATGGCAAAACCATCGAAATCCTGCAGGAAAACGGCGAAAAAAACGTCATTTCCCTATCAAGCGATGGCTTCCGCATGGCCTATTCCACCTGCACCAATCAGCTCTGCATTCAGCAGGGGCCGGTCACCCTGGATAATTACGCCCGCCGCGCCCTGGGCACCCATGTGCTGTGCCTGCCCAACGGCGTAGATGTGGAGCTTGTGCTTCTGGATCGCACCCCCGATCCCGAGCTTCCGGATATCTGATTTTCGTGCCCCAGGGGGCAGAACCCCCCTTTTTGCAGCCGGCTGCAGCCGGAGAAGATAAAGAAATTTTGTTTTCCCTTTTCCCGGGAAAACAGACAAGGAGGATGGAAACAAGTGAAGAAGAAATTTCCCGGCTGGGCGGTGCTGCTCATTATTACCCTGGTGGCCGGGCTGGCCCTGGGGGCCACCTACTCCGTCACCAAGGATGCCATCGCCCAGCAGGCCGTCACCGCAGCGGAAAACGCCCGCCGGGCCGCGCTGCCTGCGGCGGATTCCTTTGAGCAAATCGAAATCGAGCCCGCATCCAATGTGGATTGGTGCTATGCAGGCTATCAGGGCGATGCCCTGATCGGCTATGTGGCCCAGATTACCGTACAGGGCTTCGGCGGCCCCATTGAGGTCATTGCCGGGCTGGATACCGAGCTGACCGTCACCGGCATTTCGGTGGGCGGCTCCTCCTTTTCCGAAACGGCGGGCCTGGGTGCCAAGGCAAAGGATGCCGCCTTTGCCAGCCAGTTTGTGGGCAAGCCCGCCCCCGTCAGGGTGATCAAGGCCGGCGGCACCCCTGCCGATAACACAGTGGATGCCATCACCGCCGCCACCATTACCTCCAATGCCGTGGCCGGGGCAGTCAATCAGATTGCCGATTTTGTGGAGGGGCTGCTCTTCCCCCAGGGGCGCGGCGATGAAATCGCGCTGCCTGCGCGGCCCGAAGCGGGCGTTTTCAGCGCCTCTGCCAGGGGCTATGGCGGCCCGGTGCTGGTAGAAGCCGCCTTTGACACCGAGGGCAAAATCACCTTCATTTCCGTCGGCGATGAGAATTTTGCCGAAACCCCCGCCCTGGGCGGCCTTGCCCGGGAGGCCGAATTCCTCCAGCAGTTTATCGGGAAAACCGCGCCCGTCGCCCTTGGGGAGATCGACGCCATTTCCGGGGCCACCCTGACCACCAAAGCGGTAACGGATGCGCTGAACAGGGCCTATGACGCTTCCCGGGGCGAATTGCCCGCTGAAACGCCCGCGCCCGCCCTGCCTGAGCGGCCCGAAACGGGCATCTTCAGCGCCTCCTCCAAGGGCTATGCCGGCCCGGTCTGGGTGGAGGCGGCCTTTGATGCCGAAGGAAAAATCACATTCCTTTCCATCGGCGATGATCGCTTTGCCGAAACCCCCGCCCTGGGCGGAATGGTTCAGGAGGCGGAATACATTTCCCAGTTTATCGGCCGCCAGGCCCCCGTTGACGCGCTGGATATCGATGCCGTTTCCGGGGCCACCCTGACCAGCGAGGCCGTGGTCAGCGCCGTCAATAAGGCCTATAACAAGTATCTTGCCGATGCGCTTGCCACCCCTGCCCCGTCCCCGGCGGACTGAGATCTGCATACGTCATGAAAGGAGGCATTTACCTTGTTCAAAAAAACCTTCCGGCGCGGGATTCATCCCCTGCATCGCCAGCATGAGGGGAAGGGCCCCACGCGCCATATGCCCATTGAGGAATATGTATCCGACAGCGTTACCATCCCCATGAATACCAATATCGGCGCGCCCTCCGTTCCCTGCGTCAAAAAGGGCGATCTGGTGAAAATGGGCCAGGTCATTGCCACCGCCGGGGGCTTTGTGGGCGTGCCGGTGCATGCCAGCGTTTCCGGCGAGGTCACCGCGGTGGAGCCCATCCCGTATCTGGGGGCCGCCCCCGCCCTGGCCATTACCATCAAGAATGATTTCAATGATACCTGGTGCGATCTTACGCCTCTTGGCAGCGTGGAAATGGTGGATCCCGCCAAGGTGATCCCCGCCATCCAGGCCGCCGGGATTACCGGCATGGGCGGCGCTTCCTTCCCCACCCATGTCAAGCTCACCTTCCGGGAGGGTGCCTCCTGCGATACCATCATCGTAAACGGTGCGGAATGCGAAACCCATCTCACCGCCGATCATCGCCTGATGCTGGAAAACAGCAACCGGATCGTGGATGGCCTGCGGGCGGTCATGCGGGCGCTGAAGGTGGAAAGGGGTATCATCGCCATTGAGGATAATAAGCCCGATGCCATTCTGGCCATGCAGAAAGCCGCCCAGGGCCGGGAGGGCGTGGTGATTCAGCCGCTGAAGACCAAATACCCCCAGGGCGGCGAAAAGCAGCTGATCGAGGCCATTACCGGCCGCCAGGTACCCGCGGGCAAATTGCCCATCGCCGTGCATGTGGTGGTGCTGAATGTGGGCACCTGCGCCGCCATCGCCGATGCCGTCATCGACGGCAAGCCCCTAATCAGCCGGGTGACCACCGTGACCGGCCGCGTAGACCATCCCAAAAACCTGCGGCTGCGCATCGGCACCCTGGCCGATGATGCCATCGGCGCCTGCGGCGGCTTTTCCCAGGAGCCCGGCAAAATCTTTTTCGGCGGGGCCATGACGGGCGTCTGCATCCCCAATACCCAGGTGCCCATGTCCAAATCCACCAACGGCATTGTGGTCTTTAACCGCAGGGAGGGCAAGAGCAAGGATGAAAGCCCCTGCATCCGCTGCGGCCGGTGCGTGGCAGCCTGCCCCATCGGGCTGAATCCCTATCAGATCAAGGTGGCGGCGGATAAGAGCGATTTTGCCGCAGCCGAAAAGCTGCATGTCAATGACTGCATGCTCTGCGGCTCCTGCGCCTATGCCTGCCCCTCCCGCCGCTGGCTCACCCCGTCCTTCAAATTCGCCAAGGATAAGCTGGCCGCCGAGGCCAAGGCAAAAGGAGGCGCAAGCAAATGAATCTGAGATTATCCACAGCCCCCCATGTTCATCATCCCGTTACCACCCAGCGCCTGATGCTCTATGTACTCATTTCGCTGCTGCCCACGGCTGCCTTCGGCGTGTATGCCTTTGGCCTTTCGGCGCTGCTATTGCTTTGGGTTTCCATGGCCAGCGCGGTGCTTGCCGAATTTCTGTGGCAGAAAATTGCCCGGCAGCCCGTGCGGGTGAATGATTTTTCCGCCCTGGTGACCGGGCTGATCCTGGGGCTCAATCTGCCCGCCACCGCCCCCTGGTGGCTGGCCATGATCGGCAGCGCCTTTGCCGTTCTCATCGTCAAGCAGCTTTTCGGCGGCCTGGGCGATAATTTCCTCAATCCCGCCATGGCGGCCCGGGCAGTGCTGCTGGCCTCCTGGCCCGTGCATATGACCACCTATACCGCCCCCACCTTCTTTCAGGCCGGCGTGGACGCGGTCAGCACCGCCACCCCCCTGGTCATGAAGGATACCGCCCTTCTGGATCTTTTCCTGGGCCGGATTCCCGGCGCCATCGGCGAGGTCAGCAAGGCGGCGATCCTGTTGGGCCTTGTGTTCCTTCTCCTGACCAAGACCGTTTCCTGGCATATTCCCGTTTCGGTCATCGGCGGCGTGTTCGTTTTCTCCTGGCTTTTCGGGGCTGATCCCGTCATGGCCATTCTCTCCGGCGGCGTGCTTTTCGGCGCGGTCTTTATGGCCACCGATTATGTCACTTCGCCCATGACCCCCTGGGGCCGCATCCTCTACGGCCTGGGCATCGGCCTGATCATTTCCCTCATCCGCCAGTTCGGCGCGTATCCCGAGGGCGTTACCTACGGCATTCTGCTGATGAATATCGCAACGCCCCTGATTGATCGCTTCCTGCCCCGGAAGATCTATGGCCATCAAAAGGAGGCTAAGAACGCATGAGCGAAAAAAAGAGCCTGGGGAAAACCATCTTTAACGGCATCATCCCCGAAAACCCCACCTTCCGCCTGGTGCTGGGCACCTGCCCTACCCTGGCGGTCACCACCAGCGCCATAAACGGCCTGGGCATGGGCGCGGCGGCCACCTTCGTGCTGGTCTGCTCCAATGTGGCCATTTCGCTGCTGCGCCGGTTCATTCCCGATCAGGTGCGCATCCCCTCCTTCATCGTCATCATCTGCACCTTCGTGACCATGATCCAGCTGCTGATGCAGGCGTATCTCCCCTCGCTGTATGAATCGCTGGGCATCTTCATTCCCCTGATCGTGGTCAACTGCATCATCCTGGCCCGGGCCGAAGCCTTCGCCAGCAAAAATCCGCCCCTGGCCTCCGCCGCAGACGGCCTGGGCATGGGCGTGGGCTTTACCCTGGCGCTGACGCTGATGGGCTCCATCCGTGAGCTGATCGGCAGCGGCTCGGTTTTCGGCATCAGCATCCTGGGCCCCTCCTATCAGCCCATGCTGCTGATCGTGCTGGCCTCCGGCGGCTTTCTGACCTTCGGGCTGCTGCTGGGGCTGTTCAATCTGATCGTGAAAAAAATTGAGCGCAGGCGCGCAGGCAAGGAGGCGCAGGCCGCATGAATGAAATTGTCAATATCCTTCTGTTCATGGTCAGCTGCATCCTGACCAATAATTTCATCTTCTCCCGCTTCCTGGGCTGCTGCCCCTTCCTGGGGGTATCCAGCAAGGTGGAAACCTCGGTCAGCATGGGCCTGGCGGTCACCTTCGTCATGACCATTGCTTCCCTCTTCTGCTATATGATCTATCATTGGCTGCTATTGCCCCTGGGGCTCACCTTCATGGGCACCATCGCCTTCATTCTGGTCATTGCGGCGCTGGTGCAGTTTGTGGAAATGTTCCTCAAAAAGAGCAGCCCCACCCTCTACAGCGCCCTGGGCATCTATCTGCCCCTGATCACCACCAATTGCGCCGTGCTGGGCGTGGCCACCCTGAATGTGAATAACGGCTATAACATGCTCTATTCCACGCTCAATGGCACCTTCTCCGCCCTGGGCTTCACCCTGGCCATCGTGCTGATGGCGGGGGTGCGCGAGCGGCTGGAAAGCTCCCATATTCCCGAGTGCATGAAGGGCTTCCCCATCACGCTGGTTGCTGCCGGGCTGATGGCGGTTGCCTTCATGGGCTTCAGCGGCCTGGTGTAAGGAGGATAAAGTATGACGACCATTCTGTATGCCGGCGTGCTGCTGGGCGTTCTGGGCCTGGTTTTCGGCCTGGTGCTTACCTTTGCCAGCAAGAAATTCCATGTAGATGTGGATGAGCGGATTGCCCAGGTCAAGGATTGCCTGGGCGGCGCAAACTGCGGTGCCTGCGGCTATGCGGGCTGCGATGCCTTTGCCGAGGCCGTGGTCAGCGGCAAGGCCCCCCTCAATGGCTGCGCCCCCGCCGGGGAAAAGGGCATCCGGGAAATCAGCCGCATTATGGGCATGGATGCCCCGGAAACCGAAAAAATGGTGGCCCGGGTGCTGTGCCAGGGCACCAGCGGCATCGCCAAATCCCGCTATCGCTATGATGGGTATCAGAGCTGCGCCGTGGCCGCTTCCCTGGCCGGCGGGCCCAAGGATTGCCGCTTCGCCTGTATCGGCCTGGGCGATTGCCAGGATAAATGTGCCTTCGATGCCATCCGGATGGAGGACGGCATTGCCGTTGTCGATCCCAGCCGCTGCACCGCCTGCGGCGCCTGCGTCCGGGCCTGCCCCCGGGGCGTGCTGCGCCTGATGCCTCTGTCCCAGAGCGTTATCGTCCGCTGCCGGAATGAGGATACCGCCCGCCTGGCCCGTGCCGTCTGCATGGATGCCTGTATCGGCTGCGGCCGCTGCAAAAAGGAATGCCAGTATGATGCCATTACCGTGGAAAATGGCTATGCCCGCATCAATCCCGATCAGTGTACCCGCTGCGGGGCCTGCGCCCAGGTCTGCCCCTGCAAGTGCATCACCATCGAATAACCAATGATTACGGTAGGAGATTTTGCGGGAGGAGACTTTTGAGTCAAAAGCACCTTCCCGCGCCCTCCCGAAAACCGGCTCTGGATGTTTCCTGGAGGGCGATAACCAGATTGAATGCCAGATCAGCAAAAAAAGCGAAGGTTTTTACAGAATACCATTCTTGATTGCTATCAAACGGCTCCCCGCGCCCTCCCGAAAACCGGATCTGGATGCTTCTTGGAGGAATAAACCCAACTTTGGATGCCAGATCGGCAAAAACAGGCAGGAAGAACGAAAACAGCAATGCTCTCGCCAAACACGAAAGCATTGCTGTTGCTTTTTGCGATTATTATTCCCTTTTGCTGATCCGGCATTCCGTTTTCTCAGCAGATATTCATCGCATTCCTTCTTCCGTGCGCAGGTCGGCACGGCGTTTTTCCTTAGTGCTGAACAGGCACCTCATAGGTCACAAAGGAGCCATTGCCAGTCTGCTGCCCCTTGACAGCGCCCAGCGACGAAGCGTCGATTCGGGCGGGCAGGCTGACGCGCACATGGCTTTCACGGGCGTAAGTTCCGCCGCTGATTTCGAGCTTTTCCAGCACGTTATCCCGGACAACGCATTCGATGGTCAGATCGCCGCGCGCCGGCAGGCGGAAGGAGAAGCTCTTCCGGCTTTCGGGCAGGGCGGGCACGATGGTGATCAGGTCGCTGCCGCCGTTCAAGAGCATGCCATTGATGCCGGTGAGCAGCGTGCCGGAGGCCGTGGTGAACCAGGGCCGCATGCGCGCCTTCTCCTCGTTGATTTCCCACATTTCGTCAAAGCAGCCGCGCTCGTCAATGGCCTGATAAAGCGCGTTCAGCGTATGCTCGCCATCGTTTTGACGGGCGTAGACAATGGCCTTCCAGGCGGCGTACCAGCTGGCCACGCGGCTGCCGACGCTGTACATATTGCCGTAGATCAGCTCATTGCCGATGTAATCGCGCATGGCCTTGAGCTGCCGTTCATCCTCAGGCGGCACGCAGGCATAGGGATAGGTTCCGGTAAACATGGCGATGCTCTTTTGCTCGCAGCCCGGGAAGGGGACATACTTTTCGCCGTCCTGGGGCAAAAAGCGCAGAAGCTCCTGCGCCGTTTTTCGGCAGTCGGCGGCAAATTGCTCATCGCCGCCCAGCAGCTTGACCGCTTCGGCAGCGATATTCAGCGTGGTAATGGCCGCGCAGGTGGTCATGTAGGCATTTTCCACATCGCAGCCCAGCCGCTCAAGATCGGTGCATTTTCCGATGACCACGCGCCCGCCCTCGAGGCGATAGACCATGTGGCGCAGGAAGAAATTGGCGCAGCTTTTTATCATATCCCCGTATTGCTCAAGCAGCGCCGGATCGCCTGCGTAGCGGTAATTGTTCCAGGCGCCCAGGGCGATGCTGCCCATATGGAAGATATGATCGTACCAATAGCCCACGGGCGCGCCTTCCTCGCCGGTCTCGACCGTTTCCCAGGGATAGCGCGCACTGATGGAAATGGGTTTGCTGAAGCGCGAGGCGCGCGTTTGCGCCTGCTTGAGCCCGGCCAGCCGGAAATCACTGACCCGGCGCGCCAGTTCGCCATGGCCCGAGGTCAGCAAGCCGTCCAGCGAAAAGAATTCGTCAAAGGCGAAAAAGCGGCTCTGCCAGTGAGAATCGTTGAGGCCCACCGGAATCGACCAGCGCGTCGTGTAGCAGCGCAGATGATACAGCGCCATCTGCCAGGCCGCTTCCAGTTCCTTTTCGCCGAAGGAAACATAGCTTTTGCGCGCATAGGCGAGCCAATCCTGCTCATGAGCCGCCTGAAGGGCCGCCGGATTTTCAGCCTCCCGGCGCATGACCTCCAGCCTTTCAGCCCAGCCTTCCCCATCGAGGCTATCGGTTATCATGAAGGAAAAGACCACCGTTTCCCCGGCCCCGACGCATGTGCGCAGCGTAAATCGATTGGCGTCAATCTCGGCCTGAACCGGGCGATCGGCCTGAAAGCGCGCGCCGCCCGTGCTGACGGTTTGGCCATCCAGCGAAAAGGCGACGTCGATGCCGGCTGCATCGCTTTGCGCGCTTAAGGCGACGCGGCGGGGCTGGCTGGTTTTCGGGGCATTTTCGGCCCAAAGCCAGGTCAGCGCGTATTCGCAGGGCGCGGAAAAGGTCTTTTTCATGATCAGGAGATTTTTCTCCATGCAGAGGAAATTGAGCGTGTTCAGCGTCAGCGCACCGTGCTGCGAGCAGGTGGTCAGCAAACCGCGTTCGGAATCCAGCGTCTGCTCAAAATGATCGGCGCGGGGCAGGGAATGAAGAAAGCGCCCGAAAGGAATAAGGGGGCGCGTAGAATCGTCCCGCGTGCGCCGTCCAGCCCAGAAGATGCTCTGCGCAGGAAAACCGCCGAGCTTTTCCGTCGTATTCATGTCCAGAGACTGTGTGCCTTCGCCGTCAAAAGACAGCGCCAAAGCGCCGTTGCCCAAAATGGGCGGCGTATAGTCCGGGCGATTTTGTCCGGAATGATAGGTGTGCTTCATGAGGATCGCTCCTTTCGAATGGGGAATCCGCCTGGAAACCGGAATGAATGGGGTAACCGTCCGTGGGCCGGAATGATGGGGTAACCATCTGGTGACCGGAATGATGGGGTATCCGTCCGCGGGCCAGAATGATAGGGTAACCATCTGGTAACCGGAATATAGAAAAAGTGTCGTTTTTGTATTATACCACGCCCAGGCAGACTGTCAAGCACGGAACGATCGGACGCAGGCATCATAACCTTCCTCCTGATGTCTAAAAATGAGTATAAAAAAAAAGACCGCAGGCATTTTGCCCACGGTCGGATATAGGGGGGAGTTAAATCCGTTCCAGCTGGTCGGCGGTGCATTCGTATTCCGGCCATTCGCCCGGATAGGCATCCGGATCATCAACGTAGCCCTGCACATCGCTCTCGACGGTATAATAATACCTACCGTCGTATTTACCAGTGGAAATATGAATGATCTGTCCTGTCACATTTTTGTGAGGAATTCTAACATGCTCATACATTTCAAATTCTGGTTTCATCATTCTTCCTCCTTCAAACGACGATCAATGTACGCTGTCAGAAAACGATCTTGTCCATCGGGGCCATCATCTATCCAAACGGTTCGAAATACCTGCCGAGCCGTTACGCCAAGCTTTATAGGAATGCTGGTTTTAACATGCCCGTCTTCAAGGTCGATCCGATCAAATTTGCGAGACGGCTCATACCCCTCCTCGATGTCCCGGAAGAGCCGCTCGGGATCATCCGCTGTGTAGCCCAGCCGAAAGAATTGCTCCGAATGCTTTCCGCCAGGCTTTAAGCAGAAGTTCTTCAGCTTATCCTGGTGAATCGAAAATCCCTTCTCGCTGCGATAGAACTCTCCATCTATTGTAGCATCATTCGCAGCTTTTGCAAGCTGTTTTTTCGGCCCATGCCCCAATTGCTCGGGAGATCGCCTGACGCCCCATTTCATTCCTTTGATACCGTGGTGATAAATTTCACCCAAATATCGGCCGTCTCTCATCTTTAGTCGAATGCCTCCCTGTTGGTTTTGTAGGCAACGTAGGCGTCCATCATGGCGGCCACCGCGTCGATCTTCTGGTCGTAGCGCTTTTTCATCAGCTTTCGGTTCCCGTTGGTATCCTGAATGGCGATGCAATGCCCCATGGCAAAGCTCATCAGCCCTTCGTCAAATAAAAGCATCCGCTCCTCGGATAGTTTTTTCAGCTCCCCCAAAGGAACGGATTCCGTCTTGCTTCCCTGTATCACCTTTTCGATGCCAAAGGGCCCGTTTTCGCTTTCCCAGCGTGCAATAAATTCCTTGGCGTTGTAGGGGTCATAGCCCACGCAGCGCACATCGTATTCATGCCCGGTGATGAAGCCATCCAAATCATCGTAGACCGTCATCATGTCCAGCACCGTTCCATCCATCACCACCAGGCTTCCCTCGGCAATGAATTCCTCATATTTGCTGTGCATGGCGGCGGGCAGCTTGTAAAACGTCAGATCAGAAATGTAATTTCGCGTCTTCACGCCAAAGCGCCCATCCCCAAGCGGGAATAGAAACGTAAACGCGCAAAAGTCGTCGCCCTGAGAAAGGTCGCACCCCATCGCGCACGGCATTTGCCAAAAGCTTTGCTTGCTATGCGGTTGAATTTCATCGTAGGTGAAGAAATAGGTGCTTCCCTCCATGGGAATGCCAAAGCGCTTGGCCAGCACGTCATTTCTTTCGCTGGGGGATTTCTCGATCATCTCCACATCGCGCTGATAGGTTTCATAGCTCACGGTCTTGCCCAGGTTCGGATTGGCTTTCAGCCACATTTCCGGCCTGTTCACTTCGTCTATACTGTCCAGCTGGTAATACCATATGGATACCCAGGGGGCGTCGATCTCGCCGCGAAGAATCTTCATCAGCTTCATTTTGATCGTATCGCCAATGGCGTTGCGAACCGTTCCCTCGGAACTGATGGCGACTATCAGGTAATCGTCAATTTTGGAAGAACCCTGCTCTATCGCGCCGACTACATCCTCCCGCACATCGCAGCTTAGCCATTCATCAATGGTGGCGAATTTTGTCCGCATACTCTGCAGTTTGTCTACGCTCATGGGCACGGTTTCAATCCGGCTGTTGGTAATGAAGTTTTCAATGCCCTTCTTTGTGCTGGCCAGCTTTACCCGCCCTGCCTTGCTGCCGGTGGTATTCTGCAGGCTGCCCTCCGTCAGAAATTTGAATAGAGGCCCTCTGGCGCGGGTAATGGATGTGCGGATGGGAGAGAGCGTCTCATCCGCCTGCCGCATGGTGTATGCCGTAGCGATCTGGTGGGTGGTGGTGGTATCGATATTCAGGAAATAGCTGTGCAGACTGCTTCCGTACATCGTCTTTGCTGCGCCGCGCGCTACGATCAGGTATTGCTTGTTGCATAGCCGTTTCTTGATTCGCTTGCGTACATATCGCATGCGCGTGCCATCCTCGCTGGGGATGGGCACCGCCTGCTCCACGAATCGATACCATCCGAAAATATCCTCCGCCCATAGCTTAAAGCTGTCCAGCAGCTCCAGATCAGATCCATCCGTCAGCGTCAATTCGTTGTTGCAATAGGCTACAAAGCCCTCCACCGCCTGATCATCGTAATAAAAATCCGGATTGGCAATCTTCTCGTCAATCCGGTGCATCTGCATCTCAATCGTTTCGCAGATGGGAATCTGCCCAGCCATCACCGCATCGCGAAATGCGCCATAATAGCGCGGCACCGCTGTGTTTGATAGCATGTGCTATTGTTCCTTTTTCTTCTTTTCCTTGGGCGGATCATTTCGATGCTCGTAAGAATCCCTGGCTTTCTCCGCAGCGCGTGCAGATTCATACCATTCCTTTACGGTGTTCAGGCTCTTGGCGCTGAGCCTGGAAAAATCGGTCTTGTCATCCGGGGCTCCCCGATGGTTGTAGGCATCCCGTTTGTTCTCCACATCGCCGGCGGTTTCATACCATTTCTTAATTTTCTGCAGCGTGCCCAGATCCAGCTTGCCGGTATCCTTATCCTGGTATTTCTCGATCTTGAAATCGCCCTCGTTCTTATCGAAAATGCGGGCAACCGTTTTCGATACCACTTTGGAAAGCGATTGCTTCAGAAAATCCGTCCCCGCCTCCTTTAGAAGACGCTCCATGGTGCCCGTCTCCCTTTTCTTCTGCTCGACAACAAGATCAGAATATCTCTTTTCCCGCTCAAGCCGCCCAATGCGCTTCAGCAGCTCGTCCTCATCCATTTGGCAGGCGCTCTTGGCCTCTTTTTTCACGCTTTTTAAGGCAGCGGCCTTCTTCTGCTCGCCGCCGGAATGCCCATCCGTTTTCGGGCTATCTTCTTCACCCGCGCCGCTCCGCTCCTTCCCCACGCCGTAGCGCAAACGCCCCAGCGCCGTCAGACTGCCGTCCGGGTTCTGAAATCGACGGACGCCCCACTTTTGATCTTTGATGCCGTGGTGGGAGAGGACGGGTGAGGTGGAATCGGAATGGGATAATTCTTCGTCAATTTCTTCAATGCTACCATAATCATTCCAACAGTCGTAAAGCGCACAAGTCTTGAAATAAACTCTTGCTTTTTTTGTGTCTGCATACCCCAGTTCTCGCAGCATAATAGAAGCGAGTTCATCGTTTTTTTGTTTGATTTGTTCATTCAGCTTTTTTCTTTCTGGGCTGTTCCATGGTAGGCTGTCATCGCCCAGTTTCGCGTGTATGTCACGAAGTTCAGACACAGGTTTTTGAAGTGAAAGTACATGAACATTGCCAGCATACGAATCATAGAGGAAGCGGCCCACTTCGTTCTGAAACCTGACCATGGGTGCAATGTAGTCATCGAATTCCTCGTCATCAAACATCTCAGGGTTTGCTGTCCACTGCTTAGCAAACTCTCGTAGCTCTTTTTCTCCTTCCTCAGGAGACAACTTTTTTCTTCTATCGACTTCCCATTTATGCCCCTTTTCTGTAATCAGACCGCGATCACTCAAGAAACCCAGCTTAGTCATCGCTTTTGTTGTCGATTCATCCAGATGCCCCGAAAAACTTGTTTTCCCATACCGAAGTTTTCCCTCTTCGGTCAGGCTTCCATCTTTGTTCTGGTACCTTCTAATGCCCCACTTCATGCCCAGAATCCCATAGTGCATCAGCTGATCGTTTTCCATATCCATACCTCCTTTTCTTCAAATAAAAAGCCCCGAGCTTTTGCCCGGAGCGTCGTTGTGCATACTGTTCAGGGAAACACTTTTGTCCAGAAGTCCTCGTTTTTCAGAAGTTTATGTACAAAAAATGATAGGGTTTTGACACATTCGTCAACCTGTTCACTATACAAATCGCGTTTTTCAGCGGTATCAATTACCCCCGTTCCTTTTCCTTTGATTCGTATAGCCTCTTCCCTAATCTCTTTTAGGTTGAAAAATAATGCTTCATATTGCTTGCCACCCTTTTGATCTTTGAAAAGAATTTTCAGATGTTTAATGATTTCTGAAATCACATCTGGCTCTTTCTTATTCTCGGAGACAAACGGCATTATTTCAGGGCATTCGTTTTGTTTGTCTTTGTGCTTTTCGAAGTAGTCTTGATGGTCTTCCAACAGGTGAATGTAGTATATGAAGGCCGCCATGCTGTTGCACTTTTTATCATAGTCCCACTCAATCCAGAGGAAATGACCGCCTGTCGGAAAATCGAACACCTTTGCCGTCGTTTTCAAGAGAATATCCTTGCGAATTGACCAATGGGCTTTATCAGAATCAGAACCTGTTTCCACGGGATAAACATAATCCCAGCCATGATGGGTATGATCCCGATGCTGCGAACAGCCAAAATCAATTGCAGTAATTGCTGGAAGTCCCCCAACGCCGTACTGTTCCAACATGGTCAAATGTTTATCCCATTTACCATCTGAGTCGGTCAAATTCTTTGATCGATTGGCCTCGTCTATAGCAAGCTGGCTGGCGTATAGCAATGCCATAAACGCTTGCTGTTGAGGTTTTTCCTTCAAAAAGTACGCTTCATCTTTAAGCAGAATCTTTTTCATCATTTTTTCGTGTTCCGCTTCATTTCCCGCATACCCCACCGACACCATGCCGGTCATAGGTATAAGAAATACAGTCAGTATCAGACAGATACTCACAAACCGCTTCATTCCTTTGTCCTCTCAAACCCGGTGGCGTCAAACACCAGCAGCTTCTTCTCTGCAGTTGCAGTAAAGTGGTACTGAATGGGGGAATACCGGGCTTCGTCTCCGTTGCCAATCTCAATGGTGATCTGCATTCCCGGCTTCCAGGCGTATTTCCGGGCGGTTTCGCTCGTAAAGGCGGCGCTGAAGGTGGTTATTTCGCCTTCTTTCCCGCGCTCTGCCTTTTCAATCGTCCAATCCTCAAAGATCACCGGCTCGTCCGCATCCGGTATCGTCACGCTGACCTTCACGCTGGAATCAGCCGTCAGCACATTCGCAGGCACCGTAAGCGTTCCGCCGCTGAATCCTACCGTTCCATCCGGAATATCCGTCTGCCCGCCAAAGGCAGCGTCAATAGGCGCGGCCAGGAACAGCGCTGCGCCATTGGGGTGAAGGATGCTCTGCACCCGCTGATCTTCCGCACCGCTATTTCCCATTTTTTCTTTCAGGGAAAACATAAGCTCGCAATTCAGCAGCAGCGGCTCATATACCGGCGGCAGCTCCGTTTTGCGCTGCTGCCTGATTAGCTCGTTATATTTCTTTATGTCTTCCCGCTGGGTCTTGGTGGCTCCCTTGGGCGTTTCGGCATTCTGCACCGGGCCCAGGTATCTTTCATTCAGCGCTCGCTGCTCGTTTGCCAGGCTGTTCACATTATCCAGCAGCGCTTCATAGGCGGCATTCAGATACTCCGTCCGCCCCGTACAGTCGTAAAGATCGATGTTGGTCTGGGCAATAAAGTAATGGGCAGACCAATCGTCGTAATCGCTGTTGGCATTCATCAGCGAAATATAATGCGCCGCCGTCTTTGCGTAATCCGCCTTGCCAAGGGTCTCCTTCGCCGAAGAAACAGCCAGCGGCAGAATGCGGGCCAGATCGTAATCCTTCCGGAATATCCGGCAGTCCATTTCTTCATAGGCCTTTACGGCGCTCAGGCACTCGGCGTATTGCCCGTTTTCGTAATAGCTTTCTGCCAGTGTCAGCCAGTAGGTACCCAGCATCTGGTAGGTATCCCCATTCGATTCGAGAAAACGGATGCGCGCGGCAACGTTTGCGTTGTTCTTCCATGCCACAAATTCGTCCACCGCGTTTTCGCTCAGCGCCAATTCCCCGGGCAAGTCATAGTCGCTCACCACCCGCACCATGTAAATAAACGTGTCCTTCCGGCTTTCGTGAAGGGCCTCTGCCGCCTCATCATCCAGCGCCCAGCTGTCCTGCAAATATTCCAGCTCGCTTTGGGCATTCGTCCTTGCGTAGCTGACTGCAGAATCCGCGGTCATATAAACAATGGATGCCGCCAGGCTGGATAAGCTGAAGGAATGAACCGCACTCATCAGTCCCAGGGGATTGGGAAGCGCAGCCCGAAGGGATTGGCCCCGATTCTGCTCCAGAACATATTCCAGCCGTTCCCGCTTGACGGCAGCCATCCGATACCTTTCCAGCGTATCGAGAATGGAGGTCAGCTGCACCAGCGTCCGGCTGTCTACTGCATTTGGATAAGTATTATTGATCAAACGGGAATAGGACTGCTCCAAATAGAGCCGACTGTTTTTGGAGGCGTTTATCTCCTGCGTCAGCACCGCCAGATAATTCAGCATGGCAATGGAATTGCGCTGAATTGCGTCCAGCGAAAATTCGCCTGCGCCCTCCTTGGCGGGCGCCGCTGTCGGCGCTGCGGTCGGCTGGGAAAAGCCGGAGATATCCTGCGCAGCGCATCCGGTCAGCGCCGTCAGGGCAAGCATAACCATCAGCAGCAGCGCGCATCCTCTCGTACTCCGTTTCATCTGTATGTACCTCCGTCGGAAAAGCTTTGGAAGGAATCCATCAAACACGAGGGCAAAGTCCTTCTTCATCACAAGAACGATGTTTCCCCCTCTTTCAGGAGTCGGGGCCATACATGTTTGATCCAGATAACGCTTAATAGAACACGCGTTTCATCGTTCTTTTCATTGCATGCAGAGCCGTCAGCCCCTCTTATTGTACCATACAGCATTCCGCCTGGAATTAATTTCCCATTACATATTATTGCAGTTCTGTTAATTTATCCACCGCCGCATTCAGCAGCCATTCATACTCGCTGATGATGCGGTTCATGCTCTCCAGAACCGCAGAAGATGTCGGCGGATCAAAGATCAGCTTCACCTTCATGCAGACATAGGTCTTCACCCCTTCAAGACACGCCTCTTGAGGGCCTGCAAAATCACGCCATGTTTGGCTTGCGTCTAACAGCCTTGAGAATGCTGTCCATTAGGAAATCTCCTTTTCTCCATAATCCAACAGGCGTTGGAACGCCGCAATTGCCCCCGCCCGCTGGTTTTGCGCGCTTGCCTTTTTGCTTCGTTCATGCTATACTCCTCAGGAGAACCCGCCCGAAAGGAGAAGCATCATGACGCCCGCACCCGATTTACAGGAAGCCCTTACCAGAATCGCCGCCATGGAGGAATGCATGGACGCCGTGGAGGCCGCCCTGCGCCGCGAACAATCCCTGGCCGATCCCGCCATGGAGGATAAAATCCGCCATCTGACCGTCTACATGGAAAGCGGCCTGTGGCTCGCGGATTATGAAAGGGATGCGCGCGGCGAATTGCCCCCCGGCCTGAAGCGGGGCGTTTTATCCCAGGATGGGCTTTACAACCTGCTGGACGAAATCAGGCAGACCCGCGGCTGAAGGCAGCGCTTTTTCTGCATTATACAATTCTCTTCGGGAAGAAGATTTCTGGACACCCAAAGAATCCCGCACACGCAAGCGGGAGAACATCGCAGGCGCGGGCTTTTGAGCCAGGCACATCTTCCCGCCCCTCCTGTAAACTGGCGCTTGCACGGCAACCCATGATCAGCTAAAGGCGCTGCGCCTCTTCCCGCGCCCGAAGGCTGGTTCCCGAGGTTTTGCAGAGAACATAACCCAACTGAATGCCAGCGCTGCAAAAAGAATAAACGGCAAGGAAAAACAACAATGCTCCCCAATCTGACGGGGAGCATTGCGTTATTTCTATTCTTTTCCTCTTTTGCTGCATCGGCGTTCAAACCAGACAGAGCAAAGGGCGAAGCAGTCCGGATATCCTTCCTTGAGAGCATGCAGCGGAGGCCCCTCTTTGTCTGCAAAGAATGGTTTCCCTGCAAAATCTGCCCTCATCTCACCGGCTTATTTCTTATCGCCGCGGCGCAGGAAAGCGGGCACGCCCAGATCATCCTTGGCATTGGCGGCGGGCTGGGCAGGGGCCTGATAAGGCTGCTGATAGGGCTGCGCCGTCTGATTCTGCTGAGGATAGGGCTGCACCTGATAGGGCTGCACCGGCGCATAGGGCGCGGGCTGGGCAGGCGCATAGGGCGCAGGCTGGGCCGCGCCGAAAGCACCGGGCACCGGGGCGGGATTGGGCCGTGCGCCGCCAAAATAGGAGGCATCGCCCTCATAGGTGGCAGGGGCCGGGGCCTCAAAGCCCGCATCGCCCGCCACATCCGCGCGGGGCCGATTCTCATACGGATTATAGGAGGGCACAGCCGCGCCATAGGGCATGGCGGAGCGGCCCTTTTTCTTATCCCGGGTGGGGAAGGGCGTTTTTTCAAAGCCAGTTGCGATGACGGTGATGCGCACCTCATCCTCCAGGGATTCATCAATGCCCGCGCCGAAAATGATATTGGCCTCGCTGTCGGCGGATTCCATGACCAGATTGGCGGCCTCATTGATTTCCATGATGCTCATATCCTTGCCGCCGGTCACGTTGATCAGCACGGCACGGGCGCCATCGATCTTGGTTTCCAGCAGGGGGCTGGCGATGGCCTTGTTGGCGGCATCCACCAGGCGGGTTTCGCCCTTGCCCACGCCAATGCCCATATGGGCCATGCCGCCGGATTCCATGATGGTCTTGACATCGGCAAAGTCCAGATTGATCATGGCGGGCACGGCGATCAGATCGGAAATGCCCTGGATGCCCTGGCGCAGCACGTCATCGGCGATGCGGAAGGCCTCCAGCATGGTGGTTCCCTTGCTGACCACCTGCAGCAGCCGATCATTGGGGATCACCACCAGAGTATCCACGCTCTGCTTAAGCTCGTTAATGCCCACCTCGGCATTCTTCATGCGCTGCTTGCCCTCAAAGGCAAAGGGCTTGGTCACCACGGCGATGGTGAGGCAATTGCTCTCCCGGGCGATTTCGGCCACAATGGGCGCAGCGCCGGTGCCGGTGCCGCCGCCCATACCGGCGGTTACGAATACCAGATCTGCGCCCTTGATAGCCTGGGCGATTTCCTCGCGGCTTTCCTCGGCGGCGCGGCGGCCCACATCGGGCACGGCCCCGGCGCCAAGGCCCTTGGTCAGCTTTTCACCGATCTGAATTTTCACATCCGCCTGAGAAAGGGCCAGGGCCTGACGATCGGTATTGACGGCAATGAACTGCACGCCCTGCAGGCCCGCTTCCACCATGCGGTTGACGGCGTTGGTGCCGCCGCCGCCGCAGCCCACGACCTTGATCGAGGCGAAGGACGGTTGATCCACTTGTACTTCAAAAGGCATGGTTTTTATCCCCCTATGATAAGATGGCAGACGGCAATCAGCCGCCAAAAAGGCTTCTGAAGAATGCGCCCACGCTGCCGGCGGCGCGTTCATTGGAAGCAGTATCGATAATCAGATCCAGCAGCCCCAGGGCGCTGGAATAGGCAGGGCTGGAGAGCTTCACCGCCTTGCGGGGCAATTCCCGCACGGGCTTATCCAGCTTGGCCGCCAGAAAATCGCGGCCGCCGCGGTTGATGGCCAGGCCGCCGCCCGTCAGATACACGGGCGACCAATTGCTCAGCTTCACGCCGGATTCCTTGATGGCATCCCGCACCGCCTCGCAGATTTCCTCCGCGCGGGGCTCCAGAATTTCCTCCACCTTTTCCCGGGGGAAGCTCTTGGGATTGCCCTCCTTATCCGCGCCCTCAAAGGCGGCCTGTCCGGCGGAAAGGCCGTATACATAGGCGCGCTTGATCTGCTCGGCCACCGGCAGGGTAACCTCCAGGCCATAGGCCAGATCAGCCGCAATATGCCCGCCGCCCATGGGGATGGTTTTCAGATAGCTCAGGGCGTCGCCCTCCACCGCCATGACCTCGGTATTGAGATAGCCCATATCCACCAGAATGGCCGTGCGGTCGCGCTCCTCATCCGGCACGAAAAGCATCGCCTGCCCCGTGGGGGTCGAGAAGCAGCCGCTCACCGTAATGCCGATGCTGCGGAAGCGCTCCGTCACATCCTCCAGGAAAAACTGATCGGCAATCACAAAGGATACCATGGCCCGCAGTTCATAGCCATGCATGCCCATGGGCTCCAGCGTTTTTTTGCCATCGTCCACGATGAACCAGGCTGGGCTGCGATGAATCACGCTGCCCCGCACCTCCCCCAGCTCATTGGTGGCGCGGGCAAACAATTCGTTGATATCCCGCTCCGTCACCCGGGGGTCTGCGCCCTGCAATTCCACCTTGACTTCCACCGTGCGCACCTGGGAAAAATCCCCCGGCACGCCCACGTTGATTTCCCTGATCCTTGTGTGGGATTGCTCCTCCGCCTCATGCACCGCATGGCTGATGGCCTCATTGAGCGCATCGGGGGCGTTCCATCTCCCCTCCATATAGCCATCGTAGGTGGCGATGCCTGCCCCAATAATGTCACAGCGCTGCCGTCCGCTGGTTTCGGCGACCAGCGCCACAATCTTGCTCGTGCCAAAGTCCATTGCGGCCACTGTTGTTTTCATCCGTCCATCATCCCCTGTTCGTCAGGCTTTCCCGTCCCTTGACGGCATAGCCAGAAAAAGCCGAAAGCGCAATCATCCTATTCGGTCAGTTTATTGTAACAGTTTTGTGATAATTTGGCAAGTGAAAAACGAGGAAAAGCCGGGTTTTTTTGAAAGTTTTTTCGCAAATTCCATTCTTTTTTCCTTATTTTACAATTCTGCGGGGGTATAGGTGGCCACGGCCGGCACCGAGGCCTCGATCACGCCGCCGTATTTCCCCATTTCGCGCAGCTTGGCCACCACGGCGCGCACCGTGCCGATTTTGGCCCGGAGCTGCTCTGCATCCCCCAGATGGGCGGTATAGCCGTCGGTGGTGATCAGGTATAGGCTGTCCGAATCGGAAAGATTCAATTCAGATACCTGCCCGGAAAAGCCCTGCAGTTCAATTTCCTCCATCAGCAGCCGGTACGCCTCCATCTGCTCCGCCGTTCCGGGCACAATCACGCTGCCGACTCTTACCTCCTTGGCCTGGAAGCCGGTCACATTGACCAATTCCCCCTCGGGCAGCGCCGTGCCCAGCCTTTCCAGCACCATGCCCTCGTCATCCAATAGATAGGTCACCCCCATCACCTGCACATTGGCCCGGGCCACCCGCTCCCGAACGTAAAGCACCACGCTGTCGGGAAATTCCTTTTCCATTTTTTCAAAGATCAGATAGCGATTGGCGTTGATCCCGGCGGCGATTTTCTCCTCATCCAGGGAAAAATAGCTGACGCTGCCATCCAGCCCGGCAGCCAGCACCACCTCCTCCCAGGAAACGGCGGAATTGCCCATCACCGCAATGCGCCGGATTTTAAGCAGGCTTTCATTGAGCAGCACTGCCGCCGCGCACACAAGCAGCAGCGTCAGCATCACCGTGCGCACCCCCGCCCGTTTTCGGGGCGGAGGCGGCGGGCTGGGCGTATTTTCTTCCCGGAATGAATTTTCAGGCGGATACATCTGCGCCATGCTGTGCCTCCCTTAAAGCGCAATGCGCTGTATTTTTGCTCCCAGAGCGGATAGGGTGTCTTCCAAATGGGCGTAGCCCCGGTCAATCAGCCCGATATTGCCGATGGTGGTCTCCCCCTGGGCGGCCACCCCTGCCAGCACCAGCGCCGCCCCGCCCCTTAAATCCCGGGCCTCCACGCGCATGCCATGCAGCCTTTCCACCCCCTGCACCACCGCCATCCGCCCGCTGGAGCGGATATTGGCGCCCATGCGGCAAAGATCAGCCGCATGGCTCAGGCGATTTTCAAACACGTTTTCGATGATGACCGATGTGCCCTCGGCCAGGCAGCAGGCGGCAAGCAATTGGGCCTGCATATCGGTGGGAAAGCCGGGATGGGGCTGGGTCTGAAGCTGGGAAATGGCCTTGAGCCGGGGCGGGGCCTCCAGAATCATCCGCGTTCCCTTTTCCCAGATCCGGCAGCCCATTTCCCGCAGCTTATCCGTCACCGGCAATAAATCCCAGGGATGCACATGGCTCATTTCCAGCCTTCCGCCCGTCATGGCCCCGGCGCACATAAATGTGCCCGCGCAGATCCGATCGGGAATGGGCGAATAGGAAACGCCATGCAGCCTTTCCACGCCCTCGATTTCAATCAATTGCGAGCCCGCACCCCGGATTTTCCCGCCCATGCGGTTGATAAACCGCTGCAGATCCCCGATTTCCGGCTCTCTTGCCGCATTGTGGATGGTGGTCACCCCGGGCAGGAGCGCCGCCGCCATCATCACGTTTTCCGTAGCCCCCACGCTGGGATAATCAAAATAAACATCTCCCGCGTGCATTTTTTCCCCGTCGCAGTAAAATACGCCCCCGGCATCCACGATCCTCACCCCCAGGGCCCGCAGCCCCTTGAGATGCAGATCGATGGGCCTCAGCCCAATTTCGCAGCCCCCGGGATAGGTCACCGTGGCCCGGCGCATTTTGCCCAGAATGGGCCCCAGCAGAAAAATGGAGGAGCGGATCTGCTTGGATAAATCATCCGGCATTTCCCAGCCGTGCATCCGCCCGTTTCGGATCATCATGACGTCATCCTGCCGCAGGGCCTCGCAGCCCAGCTGCCTGAGGATTTCCGCCATGCTATGTACATCCAGAATATCCGGGCAATCCCGGATGATCACATCCCCCTCCGGCAGGATCGATGCCGCCAGAATGGGCAGAACGGCATTCTTGGCCGCATCCACCCGGACGCTCCCCTCTATTCTTTCGCCGCCCAATACCCGGAATCCTTCCACAGGGCTTCACCTTCCTTCTTCTCCCACCCTATGCAGAAGAAAAAATCCGGTGCATGCTTTTTTCTCAGATCAGATTGCATCTGCCGTATCGGCTGATATTCAGCACGATGCCCACCGCCGCCATGGTCAGGGAAAGGGAGGTTCCCCCCGCGCTGAAAAAGGGCAGCGGCAGCCCGGTGGTCGGCAGAATGCCCACCACCACGCCCATATTGATAAAGGCCTGCACGGCAATCAGCCCGATAATCCCGGCAGCCAGCAGGCAGCCAAAGGGCTCATCGCAGGCCATGGCGATGCGCAGCCCCGCCAGAAGAAAGGCAATGAAGAGGAAAATCACCGCCAGGCAGCCCGCCAGGCCAAAGTCCTCCCCCACGATGGCGAAAATAAAATCGCTTTCCGGATAGGGCAGATAGGCGTATTTCTGCCTGCCCTGGCCAAGGCCCATGCCAAAGAGCCCGCCAGAGCCAAAGGCAATCAGCGATTGGGAAAGCTGATATCCCTCATCGCTCATTTTGGCAAAGGGATTCATAAAGGAAAGCAGCCTTTCCCGCCGGTATTCCTCGCTCCATGCATAATACGCCCCCACCGTCAGCCCGCCTGCCCCCAGGGCCAGCATATGCCCCCATTTTGCCCCGGCCAGCATCACCATCAGCACGCTGACAATGATGATCGTGCCCGCGGTGGAAAGATTGGGCTGCTCCAGAATCAGCAGAAACATCACCCCCGGCACTGCCAGCACCGGCAGAATGCCCCGAAACAGCCGCTCGATCTTTTTCCCGCGTGCCGTCAGCGTCATGGCCATAAAAAGCACCGCCGCATATTTGGCCATTTCCCCCGGCTGAAAGGAAAGGCCGCCAACGGAAAGCCAGCGGCGGGAGCCGTTAATGGATACGCCGATGCCGGGAATCACCACCAGAAGCAATAGCAGCAGGCTCAGCAGCACCCCGCCCATCACCACGCGCCGCCTCCGCCAGAAATGATAGGGAATGCGGGAGGTGAAGGCCATGCATACGCCCCCCACCGCCGCACCAAAGAGCTGCTTTTTGACCTCGGATAAGGGATCGCCCCCGTCCTGGGCCTTGTAATAGGTGGCGCTGAAAAGGGTCACCAGGCCCAGCATCATGAGCAGCAGCATGATGATGAGCAAGGGCCGATCCACCGGCCGACGCCGGGAGCGGGAATGCAGAGCGGGCGAAAGCATCGCGATTTCCTGCCTTTCCATGCCTTGATATTTTCTCGCTTCCGTATCCTCAAAAGGCAAGGGGCGTGAGGAAATATCTTTCCTTCGCCCCTTCCGATAAACGCCGGCCCGGCCGGTTCTCGGCGCTGTGTATTCCGCCCGGGAAGCTGCTTCCCGCGGCTCCTTTGTATGCCCGCTTTTTACAATTGACGCACGATTTCCTTAAAGATTCTGCCCCGCTGCTCATAATCCGAAAACATGTCAAAGGAGGCGCAGGCCGGGGAAAGGAGTACGTTTCCGCCCTTTTCCATCAGCGCTCTGCAGCGCAGCACGGCGTCCTTCAGCGTCTTTTCCCGGTGAATCTGCCTGTATCCCGCATCCAAAAGCGCCCCCTCGATCTGATCCGCCGTTTCGCCAATCAGCACGCAATGCTCAATCAGCGGGGTGGCCATGATCTCCGCCGCCAGCGGCGCAAAGGAAACATGCTTATCCGAGCCGCCCAGAATCAGCGCGGTAGGCAGACGCATGGATTGCACCGCCTTGATGGTGGAATCCACATTGGTGCCCTTGCTGTCGTTGATATAGCGGATGCCCCCGATTTCCCGCACGAATTCGATCCGATGCTCCACGCCCCGGAAGGTACGCAGGGCATGGCGGATCACCGGGGCGGGCACCCCCCGGGAAAAGGCAATCGCAGCGGCGGCCAGGGCGTTTTCCTGATTATGCGGGCCGGGAATATAGATTTCATCCATCCGGCAGATGATTTTTTCCTCATCGCCCAGACGAATCACCATCTGCCCATCCCGGATAAACGCGCCCTGCTCCACCTCATGCAGCCGGGAAAAATACAATACCCGGGCCTTCAGCCCCTTTGCCATCTCCCGGCAATAGGCATCCTCATAATTCAGCACGGCGTAATCGTTTTCGTTCTGCGCGTCAAAAATATGGCGCTTGAGCCCGGCATAAACCTCCATCGTGCCATGGCGCACCAGATGATCCTCCGTCACATTCAGCACCGCCGCCGTCAGGGGATGGAAGGTATCGGTGGTTTCCAGCTGGAAGGAGGAAACCTCCACCACCACCGCATCCTCGGGCCGGCTTTCCATGGCGGCGGCGGACAGAGGATAGCCGATATTGCCCGCCACATGGCTGATTTTCCCCGCCTGCTCAAAAATCGCGCCCAGCAGGGAAACGGTGGTGGTTTTGCCGTTGGTGCCTGTCACCGCCACCATGGTGCCCCGGGTCAGCCGGGAGGCAATCTCCAATTCCCCGGATACCGGAATGCCCATTTCCCTGGCGGCAAGCACGATGGGGGCGTTCAGGGGCACGCCGGGGCTGATGATCAGCATTTCCTTCCCCTTCAGCGCATCCAGCCCGTTTTCGCCCAGCCGGAATTCAATGGGCAGCCCCTGCAGCGGCGCCAGCTTTTCTCCAAAATCCGCCATGGGCTTGGCATCATTCACCGTCACCAGCGCCCCTTCCCGGCAAAGCAGCCGGGCCAGGGCAATGCCGCTTCGGGCCATGCCCACAATCAGCACGCGCCGCCCCTCCCAGGGATGATTGCTCTTCTCCTGCGGTTCGCTTTTTCTTCCGTTTGCGCCAAAGAAAACGGGTTCACGCATGCCGGTTCACTCCTTTTTTATCGTCAGGTTTCTTTGCTCCGTCATTAATAGAATGCATTCAGGGAAAGCACCGCGATCAGGGAAAGCGCCAGCGTCACCGCCGCATACATCAGCACGATCTGGTTTTCCTTCATGCCGGAAAGCTCAAAATGATGATGGATGGGGGTCATTTTGAAAATGCGCCTACCCTGGCCGTATTTTTTCTTGGTGAATTTGAAATAGGCGGTCTGCAGCATCACGGAAACCGAACTCATGATGCAGGTAAAGCAGATGGGAATCAGCAGGAATTCCAGTTTCAGCAGCATCGCTGTTCCCACCATCACGCCGCCGATAAACATGCTGCCCGTATCCCCCATGAAGATCTTGGCGGGATGCCGGTTAAAGCGCAGAAAGCCGATGCACGCCCCCGCCAGCGCCAGGCAGGAAAAGGCGATGATATGGCTGTTGGCCGCGCTCTGGATGCTGCCCTTCGCCGCCAGGAAGGAGGCAATGACACCAAAGGCCCCCATGCCCACCACCGTAACCGAGGAAAGGATGCCGTCCACCCCGTCCTGCAGATTGGCGCTGTTGGTCATGAACATGACCAGCACCGTCATGATGGGGATATAGAAAACGCCCAGATTCCAGGTGTGATCCGTAAAGGGCAGCACCACATCGCTTCCTACCTTGAAATAGCAGTAGAGTGAAAAGGCCAGGCCCACAAACAATTGCCCGATCAGCTTCTGCCGGGGCTTCAGGCCCTCGTGATCCTTTTTCACATCCTTGATGTAATCATCGGCAAAGCCCACGGCCATAGAGCCCAGCGCCACAAAAAGCAGCGGCCACAGGGCGCTTTCAAAGCCGAAATTCCATTCCCTGCGCAGGCCGGTAATCAGCGCCACCATCAGCAGGGAGGCAATCGCCGCCCCGGCAATCACAATGCCGCCCATATTGGGGGTGCCCTGCTTGGCCTTGTGGGCCTGGGGCCCCAGATCATAGATGGTCTGGCCGAACTTGAGCTTTTTCAGATACGGAAGAAACCGGGGCATGATCATCAGCATCAGAGCAAGGGCAATGCCCACGGCGATCGCGCATTGTACAAACATGGTATCTCTCCCTCTTGCGTGGTTCGTTTTCCGTCTTGCCGCTTACGGATTCATTTCCTTCAGCAATTCCCTTACGACCACTTTTTCGTCAAAGGGCCTTTTCACCCCCATAATTTCCTGGTAGGTTTCATGCCCCTTGCCGGCAAGCACAATCATATCACCTTCCCGGCCGATTTGCAAGGCATGGCGGATGGCTTCCCGCCGGTTTTCGATGACGATATAGCTGCCGCCGGTGGGCTTTATGCCCTCCTCCACCGCCCGGAGAATTTCATAAGGATCCTCCGTCCGGGGGTTATCGCTGGTGAGGATGGAATAATCCGCCAGCCTGCCGCTGATTTCGCCCATCATGGGCCGCTTGCCCGCATCCCGGTCGCCGCCGCAGCCAAAGACCGATATGACCCGGCCCCGGGTAAACTGCCGCACGGCGGTCAGAATATTCTCCAGCGCATCCGGGGAATGGGAATAATCCAGCAGCACCCGGTAGGGGGTATTGGTATCCAGCACCTCCGCCCGGCCCGGCACCGATTTTACCTTGGCCAGCGCCGCCGTAATCGTTTCGGGATTGATGCCCACATTCAGGCATACCGCCGCGGCGGCCAGGGCGTTATAAACATTGAACATCCCCGTCAGCCGAAGCGCCACCGGGTATTCATGGGTATTAAAGAGCTTCATGACAAAATGCACGCCGTCTTCGGTGATTTCAATATCCCGGGCGAATAGATCGGCGTTATTGCAGATGCCGTAGGTGGTTCGGGGCACCCGAATATCCCTGAGGATTTCCCCGCCCCTTTCATCATCCACATTGATGGCGGCGTTATCAATCCACCGGGGATCAAAAAAGGTCTTTTTGCAGGCAAAATAATTGTCCATGGTGCCGAAAAGATCCAGATGATCCTGGGAAAGATTGGTATAGCAGCCCGATTCAAAATGCACGCCCAGCAGCCGGTTCATATGCAGGGCATGGGCGGATACCTCCATGCTCACCGCCGTTACGCCCGCATCGCGCATCTGCCGAAGCGTCCTGAAAAATTCAATAGGCTCGGGGGTGGTGAAATGAGATTCCAGATATTCCTGACCGATCATATTGCCGGTGGTGCCAATCAGCCCCACCTTATGCCCGGCCTCCTCCAGAATCGCCTTGATCAGATAGCTGGTGGTGGTCTTGCCCTTGGTGCCGGTTACGCCCAGCAGCTTCATCTCCCGCTCGGGATGGCCAAAGAATTCCGCCGTCATCAGGGACATGGCGCTCCGCACATTCTTTACCTGCACCTGGGGCACGTTAAGAGGCAGAAAATGCGTCACCACCAGGGCAGACGCGCCGTTTTCAACGGCCTTGCCGGCAAAATCATGGGCGTCAAAGCGCGCGCCGGGAATGCAGAAAAACAGCGCGTTTTCCATTCTTCTCCGGCTGTCCATGGATAAATCCAGAATGTCGCATTCGCCCCTGATTTCCACGGCTTCCTCCGCCGCAGCCCTGGCCAGCATCGATAAGAGCATATTGCATCCTCCGTTCACTCAGGCAATTGAAAAGTAACCTTGATTTTTTCGCCCCGGGGGGCATAGCTTCCCGCCGAGGGCGTCTGGGAAACGGCCAGGCCGCTCCCCGCAATCTCCATTTCAAATCCGCGGGCCCGCAATTGTCTTCCCGCCTCTACCATGGAAAGGCCGCATACCTCCGGCACGCACGCCATTTCATCCGCCCGGGCAGGTGCCTCCTCATAGGTGTAGAGCATCACGCAGTCCCCCGCCCGCATTTTCGCCCCGGCAGCCGGGGCCTGGGCAGCTACCGCATCGCTGATGCCGTCCGTTTCGGCAAGCAGCCCATTTTTCGCCAGGGCTTCCCGGGCCTCCCGGAGGGAAAGCCCCGTTACATCGGGCACGCTGGCCTCCGCTCTGTCCTCCGCTTCCACCCGCTCAATGCCCAGATAGGGCAGGATATCCGAAAGTATCTGCCGGGCAAAGGGGGCGGCGGTGGTGCTGCCGTAATCAACGGGCACCCGGGCCTCATGCACCGTCACCAGCACCGCCACCTGGGGATTTTCCATGGGCGCAAAGCCGATGAAGGAGCCGATATGCACATCGGATACCACCCGCCCCTGCCGGTATACCTGGGCCGTGCCCGTTTTGCCGCCGATGGAATAGCCGCTGATCGCGGCATTTTTCCCGCCGCCGTTTTCCACCACGTTTTTAAGCAGCATGCGCATGGTCTTGCTGGTTTCTTCGCTGATGGGCAGGGAAAGCACCTGAGGCCGGGTGCGGTCGATCACCGTCCCCTCCTCATCCAGCACCTCTTTGACAATGTAGGGCCGCATCAGCCGCCCGCCGTTAACCACCGCGCCTGCAGCCGTGATCAGCTGCAGCGGCGTTACCGCCACGCTCTGCCCAAAGCCGATCCGGGCCAGATCCACATCCTTGACATACCGGCTGTTAATCAGCAGCCCCGGGCTCTCCCCGGGCAGATCAATCCCTGTTTTCCGGCCCAGCCCAAAGGCGTGCAGATACCGGTAATAGGTATCCGTGCCCATCCGCAGGGCCAAAGTGACAAAGGCGGGGTTGCAGCTGTTGGCAAGCGCATCCGCCAGGCTCTGCTGCCCGTGGCTCGCCTTCCAGCAGCGGATTCTGTCGCCCGATACGGTGATGCTGCCCGTGCAGTGAAAGCCATCGGAAAGGGAAGCGCAGCCGCTGTCCAGGGCGGCGGCACAGGTAAGCAGCTTAAAGGTGGAGCCCGGCTCATACACATCCGTTACGGCTGTAATGCGCATCAGCTCCGTCAGAAGCGCCGCATCGCTTCTGGGCGGCTCATTGGGATCATAATCGGGCTTCATGCAAAGGGCCAGCACCGCGCCTGTATTCACATCCGTCACGATGCACTGCACCCTGGAGGCATTATTCACCTCCAGGCATTCCCGCATGGCCTTTTCCACCACGCCCTGAATGGTCGCATCCACCGTCAGCCGCAGCGTATGGCCCGTTTCGGGGGCCACATAGGCCGTTTTCCCGTCCGGCAGCATCCGGGCCCTGCTGTCCACCTCCGTGCGCAGAGAGCCCTCTTTGCCCCGCAGAAGCGTCTCGTACTGGCTCTCCAGCCCCGATTGCCCCCGGGAATCCACATCCGTCAGCCCCAGCACCTGGGATAGAAAGGCCCCCTTGGTGTAGAACCGCCGGGTATCCTCTTCAAAGCGCACGCCCCGCAGCAGCCGCTGCATTTCGCCGCCGCCCGCCTGCAGCGCCCGGATCTGATCCACCGTTTTCCGGGGCACCTGGCGCTTCAGAATGACGGAGGCCAGTTTCTTATTTTCCAGCTTCTCCGCCATGGCATCTTCATCGGCATCCAGAAGGGGCGACAGCACCTTCGCCAGAGCACGCTCATCCTCTGCCGCCCGGGGATTGGCGGTCACGATATAGGCCGTGGCCGACAGGGCCAGGGTCTCCCCGTTGGTATCCTGAATGCTGCCCCGCCGGGCGGTCACCGTGCCCTCTCGGGTCCATTGGCGCACGCCCCGCTGGGTCAATTCAGCCCCCTGAAACAAGGCTAAGCTGCCGATGCGCACGCCTACCGCCAGGAAAAGCAGCGTGAGCACCGCCAGCATCGTCAGCATCCGTTTGCGAATTTTGATTTCTGCGCGCATGGTTCTCCCCCCATGGGCAGCCGGGAATCATCCTTTACCTGCTGCCCGTGATCATTCCATGCCAGACGGGAGAGGGGGAATCCCCCGTCAGGCTGATATTCTGCCGGCTCGGCCGGGTATCCGGGGCCATCACCTGAACGGCCTCCACGCCGGTGGCGGCCACCATGCCCATTTCCTGGGCGGCGGCATAGCAGATCCGAGAGGAATCCCGGGCCGCCATCACCTCCAGCGTCAGCTGGCTGTTATCCGTGATGGTCTGGGCGATGCCGCTTTCCATGGCGCTGATGCGCTTGGAAAGCTCGGCCCGCTGGCAGGCCTTGTTCAGCACCAGAATGGCAAAGGCCAGGAATACCGCGCAGAGGAAAATAATGCCGATATTGGCAGGAATGGTGGCGGCGCGCCGGGGAGCCTTCCGGGTGCTTGCGGCATAATAAGGCTGGCGGTCGCTTCCCTCTCCCGCTTCGGCATCGGGCACATACACATGGCTGCGCACATTCATGCGCATGCCCGGCATGGCCTGTACGCCGGCCATGGCGTACTGCATCGTCTTTCCCTTCTGCATCACTATGATATTCCCTCACTTTGCGAAATTAGAACGTCTGTCCCTTCTGCATTTCGGCGATCATGGCCAAAGGATCGGCAAATTCCTCGTCAAAATCCAGATCCTGCTGGCGGCTGTCGGCAGCGGGCACGATCCTGATATGGGTCGCCGCGCCGTTTACATCCACATCCCGGGCATCCCCCAGCCGCCAGGAGCGTATCTTCTGGGGAAGCAAAAGCCTGCCCTGGGCATCCGCCTCGCAGTCCACATAGCTGTATTTGCTGAATTGATCCAATAGGCGCTGGGCCCGGGCATTGATCCTGACCAGCGCGAGCAGCTCATCCCGCCGCTCCAGCCAGCCGTGAAGCGGATAAAGCGCCACGGCCTTAAAATCCGGCGTGGGCGCCACGGCGAAGGTATCGCCCAGGGGCTCACGGAAGGCGGCGGGGATGATCATGCGGCCCTTGGCGTCAATGCCGTGGGTATAGCTGCCCACAAAGCCCAGGAAGGGCGGCTTGCCGTGATCGTCATGGCCGGTTTCGGGCGCGGGTTCACTGGAATGCAGCGCATCCCCCGGGGTTTCCGGGTTCAGCCCCGTTTTTTTCTCATCCGCCATACGCTCACCACACAATCCGCCATTTTCTCACCACTTTTTGGGCTGCTTCACCATTTTAAGGCACTTTTCAGGGCTTTGTCAAGCGCAAGCGCAGATCGCTGTTTCCTCTTTGGGAAACATTTTCGTCATACTTTCGTCATCCATTCGACAAAAAGAGAAAACGCGTTCGCATTTTCGGCAAAAGAAAAGAGAGAACACATTTTCGCATTCTCTCATTTTTTGTTTCTTTTGAATATCGAGTTCGTTCAATTATGTATCGATTAAACAAAAAAATAAAACATTTTTCGTTTCATCCTTTTGGGAATTTGTAATACAAATTTCATTTTCGTTCCATCCTGTTCGCATTTTGTCCCGGCCCGCCACATGTAGGGCCCGCCCGACACCGCCGCAACAAAATAGCGGCTCTTCAGCCGCTTTTTGCTTATTTTTCTTCCGTTTCGCTCCCCGGATTGGGATCAGCCGCCACGCCCGCGCCCGGCAGGCGATACAGACGGAACCCCAGCCCATCGCAGGAAACGCAATGATAGCGCACCCCGCCGTGCAGCCCGGTGACCGCGCCCCGGAGGGACGCGCCATGGAGATGGCCGTACACCACGTCATCCACCCCATGCCGGGAAAGCAGCTGGGAGAGACGGGTTTCCTCTCCCCCTTCGCCCAGGGGCGGATAATGGCACATAACCACCAGCCGCTCTGCCCCCAGCCTTTCCGCCCTGTCCAGAGACATTTCCATCCGCAGAAGCTCTCTGGTATAGAGCCTCTCATCCTCCGCCGCGTGGGGGGCGGGCAGCGTCCAGCCCCGGGTGCCGCAGAAGGCGGTATCGCCCAGGCGCAGGGCGTCATTCTGCACGGCATACATGCCGGGGGGCAATAGCTCCCGCAGCCGGGAAATGCCGCACCACCAATAATCATGATTGCCCCGCAGGATGATTTTCTTCCCCGGCAATTGGCCTATGGCCCTAAGATCCGGCAGCGCATCCTCAATCTGCATGGCCCAGCTGATATCCCCGGGGATCAGCACCGTATCCTCTTCCGTTACCCTTTCGCGCCAATCCCTTGCAATCCGCGCAAAATGGCCCTCCCAATGTTCGCCGAATATCTCCATGGGCTTGTTATCGCCGCCGGGCAGATGCAGATCCCCAATCGCATAGATATCCACGTTATTCGTCTTCGTCCTCGTCGTCCTCGGCCTCTTCCTCTTCCAGCTCATCCAGAGAAAGATCATTTTCGATTTCGCCGTATTCCCGGCCGGGAATATCCTCGTCAATTTCGGGGATGATTTCATCCATGGAGCTGACGGGATCAATGCCCAGAGAGGATTCGCTTACGCGGGTTTCGCCTTCCTCATCCTGGCGATCGTTATTATTGTTCATTTCCTTCAGGCAGAACAGGCATACGTCCTTGCCGGGCAGGGCAGGGGCCTCATTGCAGACGGTACACATTTCGATTTCGTCATGCTGCCTTTCACCCTTCATTTCCCGCTTGCATATCTTGCAGTAGCCTTCCTCCTCCTGAATATAATTCAGTTCGCACCGGGGGCATTTGATCAATTTCATTTTCTTTTCCTCCTCAGGCATCCCTGCCAGCAATTTCCTTGGCAAAGCCATGGCAATTTGTTTGATCATTTTTGAAGTTTGTATTACGATAAACCTGCGATCGTAATACTTTTGAAACAAAGGAGAATTTTCATGAAACACTCACTTTGCATTTTCACGGTTTCTCTGGTTCTGCTTGCCTCCACCGCGCTGGCGGATGGCGCGCCCGCCTCCCAGTTTGGCTTTGAGGGCTGGCCCTACCGGCAGCAGAGCCCCGCCTGTGCCCGGGAGGAAGCGATAACGCCCGCGCCTGCCCCGAAGGAGACGCCCGCGCCCACCGTCCGGCCCGCCGCTTCGCCGACCGCGGCAGCACCTGCGCCCACCGCAAGCACGGGTGATTATACTACAATATCCGTCTCCGCGCAAGAGCAAAAAGTATTGAATTTGCTGAATCAGGAGCGTCTCAGCCATGGTCTGCCCGCTCTTTCCCTGGATCCTGAGCTTTCCCGCATTGCGCGGATCAAATCCTGCGATATGAAGGCGGCGCATTATTTCGCCCATACCTCCCCCACCTACGGAAACGCCGCCGCCATGCTCGGCCATTTCGGCTATTCCTTCGCCGGGGTCGGGGAAAATATCGCCCATCATGCCACGGTGGAAAAGGCCCACGCCGCTTTCATGAGCAGCCAGGCACACCGGGGCAATATCCTGGGCAGCCAATGGCTCAAGGTGGGCATCGGCATCTGCTACGATGACCAGGGCTTCGTCTATATAACCCAGCTTTTCGTCCGCTGAGCCTTGGGGAGAGAACGGGGAGAGATCTTGCGGGAGGATGCTTTTGTGTCAAAAGCACCCTCCCGCGCCCTCCCGAAAACCG
>CAZJUJ010000005.1:0-62825 GCA_964549135.1 uncultured Oscillospiraceae bacterium
GCGGGAGGATGCTTTTGAGTCAAAAGCACCCTCCCGAAAACCGGCTCTGGATGGAGCATGGGTGAATCTTGCCAAGATGAATGCCAGGGCAGCAAAAAAGAAAAGCAACATTGAAAACAGCAGCAATGTTTCCGCATTTGGTAGAAGCATTGCTGTTTTGTTTCTTACAACCTGTTTTCTTTTGCTTCACGGGCGTTCAACCTGGCTTTTCCTATTGTCTGTTTTCTTTTGTTTCACTGGCGTTCAACCTGGTTTTTCCTATTGTCTGTTTCCTTTTGCTTCACTGGCATTCAACTTTGTTTTTTTCTTTTTGTTTCATCCAGAGTTGGTTTTCGGGAGGGTGCGGGAGGGTGCTTTTGACGCAAAAGCATCCTCCCGCAATATTTTTCCCCTCTCCCGTGCATATGCTTGGGTGGGAGGGATGGCGGATGCGGCTGACGGCGGCGGCCTTTGGGGCTTTAGCGGGGGCGATGCTGGTTTTTCCGGGGGCGGCGGCGGAGGCGGCGCGGGCGGCGCTTTTTCTGTTTGCGCGGGCGGTGGCACCGGTGCTGGGGCCGTTTATGGCCTGCATGCTGATGGTTTCCTCCCGTTTGCGGGGCGGCATGGCGGCAAGGATAGGCCTTGCCTGGCTCTGCGGCTCTCCGGGCGGGGGGAGGATGCTGCTGCTGATTCATCCCCGGGGCGGGCTGGCCATGCGCTGCGCCGCCCTGACGGGCACCATGAGCCCCATGTTTTTTCTGGGGAGCATTTCCGGCTGGGTGCAGAGCAGCCGCGCCGGGGCGCTGCTTCTCTTCTGCCATATTGCCGGGGCGGCGCTGCTGGGGCTATTGCTGCCCGGGAGCGGGGCAGGGGAGGGCGAAGCGCCCCGCCCGCTGCCTTTGGGGGCGGCCCTGGGGGAAAGCGCCCGGGCGCTGCTTTCCATTGCGCTTTGCATGATGCTGGGCTGCACGGCGGCGGAAATGGCCCGGTGCGCCCTGCCCCGGCTGCCGGAGAATGCGGCGATTTTCCTGCAATGCGTGCTGGAGGTTACCACCGGGGCGGAAAGAATCGCCGCTTTGGAAACGGAACTTCGGCTGCCGCTGCTCTGCGCGGCCTGCTCCTTTGGCGGGCTTTCGCTGCTGATGCAGAACGCCGCCGTCTGGCAGGAGGCGGGGGTGGGCCCGGGCCGGCTGCTCCTGCTGCGGCTGGGCCACGGGACGATTTCCTTTGCCTTGTGCCGGACGGCGCTGCTGCTTTTCCCGGCGCTGGGAATATAAAAAAACAGGCCCCCGGCATCGATGGGATGCGGAAGGCCTGCGGGATGATGGCATGCGTTTTTTACCAGGTGGCGTTCATGGCCCGGCTGACGGCGTTCTGATGGGCCTCATCCACCCGATTGGTTTCGTGGGTGCGGCTCTTGTAGAAATGAATGCAGAAATGGCCGCTGAAATTATTGCCGGAAATGGTGCTGGTGCCGTGGGGCATGCCATTCATGGAGGCGGCGTAGACATGGCCATTGTACATGACCAGAATGGCCCGTCTGGCCCAGCTCCAGGAGCCGCCGTAAATGGCCTTCATGGCGGCGGTATCGGCGGCGGTCAGGGGCTCGCCGTCCAGATGATTGGCCCCCGACCAGCGCCTGACCCGAAAGGTTTTGCCGGTCTGCACATCCTTGACGGTAATGACCGCGCCCTTGGGGATGACGCTGCTGCCGCCGTTAAACCAATCCAGCCGCTCGGTTTCATAGGTGTAATCGGCGGCGTTTTTGCCAAAGAGAGCCTTGATGGTATCATTGCCCGCCACGCCATCTTGGGTGAGGCCCTTTGCCTTCTGGAAGGCCTTGACGGCGGCAACGGTTTTATCGCCGTATTTGCTGTCGATGGCGGCGGTATAGTAGCCCTTGATTTTCAGCGCCTGCTGCAGGGCCAATACATCCTTGCCGCTGCTGCCCTTTCGGGAGGTGCTGGGCACGGTGATCTGGGAGATTTTCGTGATGCCGTTCATTTGCGGATCGGTGGAAACGGTGGTGGTTTTCACCTCGCCAAAGAGCTTGAGGATGGTGGCGTAATCGGCCTTGCCGGTCTGGGGAAGGCCCATGGCCTTCTGATAGGCCTTGACGGCGGCAACGGTTTTATTGCCGTATTTGCCGTCCACCACATCGGTAAAATAGCCCTTGATTTTCAGCGCCTGCTGCAGCTTTTCCACATCCTTGCCCGAGGAGCCCTTCTGGGTATAGCCCGGGGCATCGCCCAACTGGGATATTTTGGTGGCGGAGGCATAGCTGCTGCTGCTGGCGGATGTGCCCAGGGCCGCCTTGGCGGAGGCGGAAAGCGTGACATATTTCTGCATCACATAGCCGCTCTTCCCATTATAGCTGACCTTGTAAAAATTGCCGCTGACCCCCGTCACCGTTACCTTGGTATTCTTGGCAAGGCGGCAGTGGAAGAGGCTATCGGTATTGGGCTTCATGCGGAAAAAGACATCCTTTTCGTTGATCACGCCGCTGTAGCTGGCGGCGGCCAGCGCGGTGGGAAGCAGCCCCAGAATCAGAATGGCCGCAAGCAGCATCGCCAGGATGCGCCGATGAATGCTCATGCTTCATTGAACCTCCTGTTCCAATGGAATACAGGTATATTTTATTACAAAAATGTTAAAAAATCAATACACAATCTTCATATTTTACAGTTGTTGCAGAAAAAACTTTTTGCCGCCGGGAAAAGCGGCCCGGGCGGCAGGAGGCGGCGGGAAAAGGGCGTATTCATTCAGGGAGAAAGAAAAAGCAAGGATGGAAACGCCCGCATGCAATTGTATCGCCAGATCATCGAGGGGAAATTTATCGCCCGGCCCAATCGCTTTATCGCCCAAGTGGAAACGGCGGCAGGCGTGGAAATATGCCATGTGAAAAATACCGGGCGATGCCGGGAATTGCTGGTGCCGGGGGCGCGGGTGTATCTTGCGGCGGCGGAGCGGCCCGGCCGAAAAACCCGCTGCGATCTGGTGGCGGTGGAAAAGGGGACGCGGCTGATCAACATGGATAGCCAGGCCCCCAACCGCATCGCGGCGGAGGCCATGCCCCGGCTGCTTCCCGGGCTTACGCTGCTTCGGCCCGAAACGGCCTTTGGCCAATCCCGATTGGATTTTTACGCCGAGGCCGGGGAGAGAAAGCTTTTTATCGAGGTGAAGGGCGTTACCCTGGAGCAGGAGGGGCTGGCCCTTTTCCCGGATGCGCCCACGGAGCGGGGCATCCGCCATCTGCGGGAATTGGAAAAATGCAGGGCGACGGGGTATGAGGCGCTGCTGCTCTTGGTGATCCAGATGAAGGGCATCCGGGCCTTTGCGCCTAACTGGGAAACCCATCCCGCCTTTGGGGAGGCGCTGCTCCATGCCCGGGAGGCCGGGGTGCGGCTGCTTGCGTATGATTGCCTGGTCACGCCTTCCTCCATGACGCTGGATGCGGAAATCCCCGTGCTTTTATCATACGCCGCTGCCCGGCAGGGGGTGCCCGTCCCGGATGCGGCGGGAAACGGGGGACGGAAAGGGACGGGATTTTTGCGGGAGGAGACTTTTGAGTCAAAGGTCCCCTCCCGCACCCTCCCGAAAACCAGCTCTGGATGAAACATGGCTTACTTTCACATGGTTGAATGCCAGTGGAGCAAAAGAAGAATGAGCAGTAAGAAAGAAAATAGCAATGCTCTATCAAACACGGGAGCATTGCTGTTGTTTTTCCAATTGTTATTCGTTTTTGCTGATCTGGCATTCAATTTGGCAGGAACCCGCCATGAACCATCCAGAGGCGGTTTTCGGGAGGGTGCGGGAGGGTGCTTTTGACGCAAAAGCATCCTCCCGCAAATATTTTCCCCGTCCTCCCGTTTCCCCGTCTTACAGGTGGCCCATTTTGGCGGAGGAGGGCTTTTCAAACTGGGGCTGAAGGCGGGTCTGGGGATCGGGGACGGAGAATTCCGCAGTGAGGAATGCGCCGTTCAGACCCTCGCTCCGGGCGAAGAGGGTGAATGCAGTGGGGGTGCCCGGCGCAGCCTCCCGGGTACGCACGGCGATGCTGATTTTCCCGGCGTAATTTATTCCAGAATATTGCTGGTGATATAATCCACGCCCCAGGAAACCAGCCTTTCCGCCGCCTCGGGGTCATCGCAGGTCCAGCAGTTGATCCGGATGCCCTTTTCGTGCAGCCGATGCACCCATGTTTCCGTCAGCGCCGGATAATAAACATCCAGATCCATCTGCTGCCGGCAGAGCAGCGCCAGCAGCTCCTCCGTGATTTCCCCCACCAGATACTGGCAGGGCTGCTGGGGCAGAAGGACGCGCAGGGAAAGCAGATTTTCCAGAGAGAAGGAAATGAAGGTGATGTGATCCAGATAATCCTCTGCCCGGATGATATCGATGATCCGGGCGATATCCGCCGGGTCAAAGGCGTTTTTCAGCTCCAGCACCCCGATTTTCTCGTATTTTTTGCAGAGCTGCACATATTCCTGCAGGGTGGGGATGCGCAGATCGCTGCGGCCCTTTTGGCCATCCGTATCGCACAGGATCAGGCCGCGCAGGGTATCAAAGGTGGTCTGCTCCACGGTCATCTGATCAATGGCCACCCGGCCCGTGGTATCATCATGAATGCAGACGAATTTCCCATCCAGGGTGCGATGCACATCGGTTTCGATGCCGTAATAGCTGCGATTGCCCGCCGCCACAAAGGCCGCGCAGGTATTTTCCTTTTCAATGCCGCTCAGCCCGCGATGGGCCACCATGCGGGTCTGCCGATGCTGAATTGTGATGGAATGCATGGCTGTTTTCCTCGTTTCCTTGATTTTTTGCGGGGCGGATGAGCCGTCCCCTGAAATAATCGCTGCTGACATTATACCCTGATTTCCGCCGCTTTTCAATGCCTTTTGACGGATTTTCGGCAGGGCGCGCCGCCTGAAAAGGCCTGGATCCAGGCCGAAAGATGGGGGATTTATTCTTGTTTGCAGGCGGTATTTATGGTATACTGGAGGGGAATTAATATGATGTGCGCATGGAGGGGAATCACGATGAAGCTTTCGTTTTCCACGCTGGGCTGCCCGGACTGGGATTTGCAGACCATTGTATCCTCCGCCCGGGAGATGGGCTATGACGGCGTTGAAATCCGCGGGATTCAGGGGGAAATGCGGGCGGACAGAATTTCCGCCTTTAGCGAGGAAAACCGGGGGGAGACGCTGAAAAAATTTGCGGATGCCGGGCTTTCTCTGGTGGCCTTTGGTGCTTCTGCTAACTTCCATGCGCCTGCCCGGCTGCCGGAAAGCATGCTGGATGGCTTTGCCGCCGTGGATCTCTGCGCCGCCTGCGGCATTCCCTTCGTTCGGGTTTTCGGCGATGTGATTGAGAATGCGGCGGAGGAAACGGAGATTCTGGAGCGGGCCGCCGCGGGCATCCGGCTGCTCTGCGATTATGCCAAGAACCGGCAGGTGCAGATTCTTCAGGAGGTACACGGCAATTTCAACGTGGCGGAGCGGCTGATCCGGCTGCATGAAATGGTGGGCCGGGAAAATTACGGCATTCTTTGGGATGTGGCCCACAGCGACCGGGTATACGGCGATGAGTTTCTGCCGTTTTATCAGGCGATTCGCCCCTGGATTCGTCATGTGCATATCAAGGATCTCCGCCGCGGGGCGGGCCTCTGCCCGGTGGGGGAGGGGGATATTCCGCTGAAAAAAATCATCGCGCAATTGGAAAATGACGGCTATCAGGGCTTCTATTCTCTGGAATGGGAGAAAAAATGGCATCCCGATCTGGCGGAGCCCGAAATTGTTTTCCCCGCCTATGTGCAGTGGATGCGCGGGCTGTAAGGCGCGGCCCGGAAGGGCGCCTGCCATTTTCTAAAGGAGGAAGACCGCTTTGAAATTCTGCATTGCATCGGATATCCATGGCTCGGCCTATTATTGCCGGCAGCTTCTTTCGCTGTATCGCCGGGAGGGGGCGGAGCGGCTGCTGCTTCTGGGGGATATTCTCTATCACGGGCCGCGCAATGATCTGCCCCGGGAGTATGCCCCCAAGGCGGTGATTGAAATGCTCAATCCCCTCCGGGACGCCATTTTCTGCGTGCGGGGCAATTGCGATACAGAGGTGGATCAGATGGTGCTGCAGTTTCCCATCCTGGCGGATTATGCCCTGCTGCAGGCGGGGGAGAGAATGATCTTTGCCACCCACGGCCATCAGTTTCATAAGGATCATCTGCCGCCGCTTAAAAAGGGCGATATTCTGCTGCACGGGCATACCCATGTGCCCAAATGCGAAACGCACGAGAATTATGTGTATCTGAATCCCGGCTCGGTTTCCATCCCCAAGGAAATGTCGCCCCACGGCTGCATGTTCTGGGATCAGGGAAAAATGCAATGGAAAACCCTGGAGGGAGAAACCTACATGGAATATATCCTGTAAAGCCGCAGGAAATGAAAAAGGCCCTTCGCATCCCCATTGGGACGGCGAGGGGCCTGTTTCTTTGGTCTTTGGCGGGCTCAGCACTCAAAATCCAGGCACAGCCGGGTCTTGGTGTAGGGGCGCACCTTGCCGTTGGCCACCGCCACATGGGCGGGATGCACGGCGTAGCCCTTGAGGGCCGCTTCGTCTTCCATGACGGAATAGAGCATCAGATCGGCATTGGAGGAAGAAAGGCCCTCCGTCTGCACCTGGATTTCCATTAGGCCGGGCACCTGGCCCTTGAGGCCCTCCAGGCCCTCCTTGATGCCTTTTTTGATTTCGATTTTTTCCGCTTCGGTCAGCTCATCCTTGAGCTGCCAGAGAATAATATGCTTGACCATGCTTCGCATCTCCTTTGCATTGATGGGGGTCTGGATTCATGATACCGCATCGGGCGGGGGAAGTCAATGGAAAAATGGCGGCGGCTCTTTTCCGCCCAGGGCCCGGGATGCGCTTGCAGGAAGGCAGGGAACCTGCTATAATACAGGGCGGCAGGCCCGGCCTCCGCCTGAGCCTGCGAAAAATAGACCGGCGAGGGGGATATTTTCTTCCGGCGGTCTGTTTTTTCGGCAAAAAACGAATGCAAAGAGATGATGGATGATGCAAAGGCAGCTTCGCAACGCGGGGCATTATCTGCTGGTTTTCTTCCGCTGGGCCGTAATCGGCATGCTCATCGGCATAATCTGCGGCGCGGTCGGCGGGGTATTTTCCATGGCGGTGGAATGGGCTACCCAGACCCGCAGCCGCCATCCCTGGCTATTGTATCTTCTGCCTCTGGGCGGCTTGGGCATTGCAGGGCTGTACCGGCTGCTGAGGCTTCCCCTGAATGTGGGCACCGATAAAATCCTGACCACCGTGCGCACCCAGGAGAGCGTGCCGGTGCAGCTTGCCCCCGCCATTTTTCTTTCCACCACCGCTACTCATCTGCTGGGCGGCTCTGCCGGGCGGGAGGGCGCGGCCCTGCAATTGGGGGGCAGCCTGGGGGCCAAAGTCGGGGAAATGCTGCATCCGGGCGCAGACGGAAGAAGAATCTTTGAATTATGCGGCATGGCGGCGCTGTTTTCCGCCCTTTTCGGCACGCCGCTGACCGCCACGATTTTCGTGCTGGAAATGGTGGAGGTGGGCAAATTCAATGATCGGGCGCTGCTGCCCTGCCTGATTTCCGCCCTGGCCGCCCATCTGACCGCCGCCTTCATCGGCGCGCCGGCCGAGGCCTTTCCCCTGGCGGGCGGGCTGGAAACAGTGCATGCCCTTTCGCTTCTGCAGGCCGGGGGCATCGGCGCGGCCTGCGCCGGGATAGCCATCCTTTTCTGCGTTGCCATGCATAAGGGCGGGGAATGGCTCAGGCACCTGCTGCCCAATGATTATCTCCGGGTGCTGGCCGGGGGCGGGGCGGTGATCCTGATGACCCTGCTGGCGGGCAGCCAGGATTATAACGGCGGCGGGATGCAGGTGATTCTGGCCGCCCTCCGGGGCGAGACCCGGCCCTGCATGTTCCTGCTGAAAATTCTTTTTACCGCCGTTTCCCTGGGCGCGGGCTATAAGGGCGGCGAGATTGTGCCCTCCTTCTTTGTGGGGGCCACCATGGGCTGCGTTCTGGCGCCGCTGCTGGGCTTTTCCCCGGCGCTGGGGGCCGCCCTGGGGCTGGTGGGGGTGTTCTGCGGGGTGACCAATGCGCCGCTGGCCGCCATCATGCTTTCTGTGGAATTATTCGGCACCGAATATCTGCCCCTGTTCGGCGTATCGGCGGCGGTTTCCTTCATGCTTTCGGGCCAGTATAGCCTGTATCATAGCCAGCTGTTTCTGCAGCAGAAGCTGATTCGGGAGGAGGAAACGGAAAAAAACGCCGCGGAGAGCAAATAATTCTTGAAAAAGATCATTTTTTCGGTTTTTCCCTCTTGCATTTTATCCGCCGCTGTGCTATAATCTCACCGTTATGACTCGTGGGATTATAGCTCAGCTGGTTAGAGCACCACGTTGACATCGTGGGGGTCATAGGTTCGAGTCCTACTAATCCCACCAGAGAAAGCCACCCTTTATGGGTGGTTTTTTTGTGGGTTGGAGCAGGACGCGAATCGATGATCCCCACGATCGTTGGGGGCGGAGCCGAGTGCACCCGGTGGGTGATGCAGCGAGGCGCAGGCCCAATGAGCAAAGCTCCTTTCTCTGGCGGAAGAAATCAAGAGAATGCTGATTTCTTCGCTTAATACCGCAAAGAAAAGCAGCAAATGAAGAGATGAACTGCCAAAGCGTGTGGTTTTGATGGCGTAAGGGTTGGCATAAAAAAGACGAACGGGCAAATCGCTACCGTATTTCCTGCTATCGTGCAGCCAAGAAGAAAGAGGTAACTTATATGAACAATATTGCAAAGTTAAAGGAAGCGCTTCACATAAGAATGCATGGCAATCCCGATGAATATTATCATGAAACCGTGTGGAAATCAGAAGTTGATGCGATTTGCGAAGATATGCCAACAGCGATTGAGTTCATTCAGAACGAGTGTACAGACGAAGAGTTTTATTGGCTGAGCGAGGTGTTTGAAGACATCGCAGATCGCACGCGGAGTGCAGAATTTGTCAAGTGCATTCAGAAGCGCGTTCAGCGTGTAAAGAATCCGGAATGGAAGCAATCCATTCTTGGAGAAATCCAATGGACGCTTGACTATGTCGATGCCCTTGACTAATGGCCTTTGACTTGGAGATAAGAGAATGGAAAAGTTTTTGAAGCTTCATACGGTAATCAATGAACGCCGTACCGAACCTGGAGCGTACTATTTCCCCGATCCTTGGTGGAAAAAGGAAGTAGATGTCATTGCCGACGACCTTGATACTGCGATTGAATTTATCAAGAATGAGTGCAGTGATGAAGAACTGTATTGGCTTGCAGAAGTGTTTGACGATATCATGGATAAAACCAGAAGCATCGCATTTCTCGACTGCCTTCAGCAACGGGTACAGTTCGTAGATAACCCAGAATGGAAGCAATCCATTCTGGAGGATATCCGCACAGCAGCCGAATATATCGACAGCTAAACTTCGGAAGAAGCAGGCATCATCCGCTTCAGATCCCTGACAGGCCCGGCATTGCAGAAACGGCGGGGCTGTCAGGGCTTTTTTGCTGCCGCTGCAGGGCCGGAAGCTGCTCCAAATGCGCGCGCATTTTCCCCCGAATTTCAACACAATTTTCAAAAATACGCAGGCACAAATACGCATTCGCGAAAAAGACCGTATCATTTTATTGAGGTGATATAAAATGATGATGGTCAAAGACGCAGTAGCAGCCCGGTTTCAGGAGATTATGAAGGAAAGGAACATGCGAACCAATGAACTGGCAAACCGCGCGGGGGTAACGCCCTCCTCGGTTTACAGCATGCTGGATCCCCGGCGCAAGGAGGTATCGGTCAATCTGGTGAAAAAGCTCTGCGATGGGCTGGAAATGTCGCTGGGCGAATTCTTTTCGGCCAGGGTATTTGACGAACTGGAGCAGGAGATCCGCTGAGCATCTTCCATTACGCGGCCCGGCAGAAAAATGATGAACGGCCGGACAAAAAAATCTTGACTTTTTGGCCCCTGCGGGCCTATAATGGCGCTGTTGCTGACAAGGGCGTCGCGGCGAAGGCTGCGGCGCTCTTTCCTATTTTGGGGCGTTCCCGGAAAAACGGGAAGGAGCAAAAAGAAGGAATTATAGATGAAGGAAACCCATCCGTTTCTGATGCCTGATTATTACCCGCAGTTTGCCTGCAAGATGGGGGCCTGTCGTAGCGCCTGCTGTGTGGGCTGGCCCATTTCGGTTTCGCTGGATGATTATTTCCGGCTGCTCAGCCTGGATTGCTCCCCGGAAATGAAGGCGAGGGTGGATATATCGCTGCATATTGCCGAGCATCCCACCCCCGAGGGCTACGCCCATATCCTGCCCCGCTACGACGGGCAATGTCCCATGCGGCTGGAGGACGGGCGATGCGGCCTGCATGCCGAAATGGGGGAGGAGGTATTGGCGGCGGTGTGCCGTCTCTATCCCCGTGGGGTGCGCATGGGGGAGGTATACGAATGCTCCTGCGCCAATAGCTGCGAGGCGGTGGTGGAATTGCTCAGGGAGCATCGGGAGCCGCTGCGGTTTCTGCGCATGCCCATGACCATAGACGCTCCGGCTGCCCCGGCAAGAAAATTCCATTTTGAAACGGCGCAGCGGGAGGAGGAAATCCGCCTCTGGCTGATTGGGCTGATCCAGAAGCGGGAATACGCCCTGCCCCGGCGGCTGATTCTGCTGGGCAGGGGGCTGCAGATGATGGATGAGGCGCTGAAGGCAAGGGATGAAGCGCGGGTGGATGCCCTGCTTACGGGAAAAACCGGCCCCATCGCCCCGGAAAGCGCCGCTCCCGGACGGGAGCAACTGGTATCCGGGCTGCAGACCGCCCGGCGGATGATGGAAATCATGGATGCGCGCAGCGAAAGCATCCGCCTTTATGGAGAGGCGGCGCTGGCCTATTTCGGCAGCGGCGAAGCGGCGTTTGAGCGGTATCGGCAGGCATGCGGGCATTTTGAGGCGCTGCTCCCGGAATGGGAAATCTGGTTTGAGCAGCTGCTTGCCAATCATATGTTTTTTGCGCAGTTTCCCTTCCAGGATCGGCCGGTGGAACTGAAGGATGAATTTCTGGCCCTGTGCGCGGTGTATATCCTTCTGCGCTTTCTCTGCATCGGCTGGACGGCGGGCGAAAAGGGCATCGATGCTGCGGCGGATGTATGTGCCGCCGCCTTCCGTTTGATCGATCATACGGAATTTGATCGCCTGGCCGCGCCGATCCTGAGAAAGCTGGGCCCGGTGGACTGGGATTGGCTTTCCGGGCTTTTGTGCCTGTAAAATCATGCCTCTGGGATCATCTGCCCGCCCGCCTTCGTTCATTGGAGGCGGGCGGTTTTCGCCCCACCGGAAAGGGCAGAATGTCGGGATTGTACATAAATAAGATTGTTTTGGTTATGTACTCAATTGGCGAAAAAATGTAGAATAAGGTTGAAAATGTCCGCAGATTTCTTTGCTTCGCCCCTTTGCGGCGGCGGAAGCAAAAAAATCCCGTTCGGAAATGTTCATTCATTTTTTTCCAGGAGGAAAATGGTGCAGCGGGAAATGAGCTTTCGGCAGTACCGGGCCATGGATCTGATATTTTTTACGGCGGTATTGTGCCTGTGCGAGGCGCTGATCGCCCTGGCGGGCAGACGATGGTTTCCGGAGGAATTATACACCCTTTCCCTGACTGCGGCGGTTACCGCCATTGTGATGGTCAGATGGGGGAAATGGGCCTGCATCCCGGCATTTTTCGGGGCTATGGCGGTCTGCCTTGCCTCCGGGGCCCGGGGCGGGCAGTATCTTATTTACGGGGCGGGCAATCTTTTTTCGCTTCTGCTTCTGCCGCTGCTTGGCAAGGGCGGCTGGCGGCGGCTGCGGGAAAACGTGCTGCTGGCCCTGGGGTATGGGCTGGCGGCGGCGCTGCTGATGCAGTTGGGCCGGATGCTCATCGCCCTGCTTATGGGGAACGCCCCGGCGATATGCCTGGGCTTTGTAACGACGGATGTGCTTTCGGGCTTCTTTTCCATGCTGCTTGTATGGATTGCCAGACGGCTGGACGGCATGCTGGAGGAGCAGAAGCATTATCTCAGGCGAATCCAGAAGGAAAAGGAAAACGAAAAGGAAAATCAAGGGCTGCAGGGCCCGATATGAAAAACATCAGGGGGATGGATGCATGCAGACGAAGGCAGCGGATTTCCTGGTTTATGATAAGACTGCGGGCGTTTATCGCGAAAACCCGGAGCAGCTTGTGCGGGATGATGTGGAAAAGCATGCCTGGCGGCATGTGGCCCAGACCATTCTGAAGGATTGGCGGCTGTATCTGATGCTGGTGCCGATGCTGCTGGTATTTTTGTTCTGGCGGTATCTGCCCATGTATGAATTGCTGGGCTGCTTTAAGGTGCCGGATGAGGTAAAGCCGGTGGCGGAGCAGTATTTTTCCGGCTTTTCCTATTTCAAGAGCCTGCTGTTCGGCGCGGATGCGGCCGATTTCTGGCGCGCCCTGCGCAATACCTTCCTACTCAGCTTCTATGGGCTGTGCTTTGGCTTCCCCATGCCCATTATCCTGGCGCTTTTCTTCAATGAAATCCGCAGCAATCTGGTGCGCTCCACCTGCCAGGTGCTGACGTATCTGCCCAAATTCATGTCCACCGTTGTTATGACCTCGCTGGTGACCATGCTGGTAAAGCAGGGGGCGCTGACCTCGGGCTACGGCATCGTCAGCCAGGCGCTGGAGGCCCTGGGCCTTATCAGCGCCGAAACGGCCAAGGCGGGCCTGCTCAATAACCCGGATTATTTCCGGGCGATTTATCAGCTCTCCGGCATCTGGGAGGGCGCGGGCTATGACAGCATCGTGTATTTCGCCGCCATCATCGCCATTTCGCCCACCAGCTATGAGGCCGCCCAGATCGACGGCGCGGGCAAGATGGCCCAGATGCGCTATGTGGTGCTGCCCGGCATTCTTTCCACCGTGGTCATCATGCTCATTACCCGCATCGGCTCTCTGCTCAATATCGGCTATGAAAAGGTGCTGCTGCTTTATAACCCCAGCACCTATGTGACCGCCGATGTGGTATCCACCTTCGCCCAGCGCAAGGGCATCCTTGGCGGGCAGAAGGGCCTGGCCTCCGCCGCCGAAATGATGAATAACGTGATCAGCATGCTGCTGGTCATCAGCGCCAATACCATCGCCCGCAAGGCCTCCGACACCTCGCTGTATTAAGGAGGAAAACCAGCATGAAAAGAAAGCTTGAGATCTCCGAGCGCATTTTTAAGGTGATCAGCTACACCTTCCTGTGCATTTTCTCCCTGGCCTGCCTCTATCCCTTCCTGTATGCCGTTTCGGCCTCCATCAGCGGGGCCCATGCGGTGGATTACGGCGAGGTGGTGCTTTTCCCCAAGGATATTCAGTTTGACGCCTTTGCCCGGATGTTCCAGGATAATATGTTCTGGAATTCCTATTCCAATACCCTGTTTCTGACCTTCTACGGTACGGTCTGGGCGCTGCTGGTGGCCATTCTGGGCGGCTATGCCCTTTCCAAGAAACGGCTGCTCTTCCGCCGGTTCTTCAATTTCTTCCTGGTGTTCACCATGCTGTTTTCCGCCGGTCTGGTGCCCCAGTATCTGAATTATCTGGCCACCAAGGATGTATTCAATTCCGTGGGCATTACGGATGATAAATGGCTGGTGGTTATCGCCATGGGCATGGCAGCCATGAATATCATCCTGCTGCGCAATGCCTTTGAGGGCGTGCCCAGCGAAATTGAGGAGGCGGCCATCGTGGATGGCGCCACCGAATTCCAGGTACTCAAAAAGGTATATATCCCCATGTGCAAATCCACCATCGCCACCGTGACCCTCTTTTTCGCCATTTCCCGCTGGAACGGCTATTTCTGGGCCCGGCAGATGATTTCCAATTCCAATGAGCATCCCCTGCAGGTCTTTATCCGGCTGCGGCTGGAGGAATTCACCGATCCGGAGGCCATGGCGGGCTGGAATGAAATCTATTCCGCCGATTCGGTGATCTACGCCCTGATCGTATGCTCCATCGTGCCCATTCTCATCATTTATCCCTTCATCCAGAAATATTTCGCCAAGGGCGTGAATATGGGCGGCGTGAAGGAATAAAGGCCCCGCTTTTCTCTGTGTTTTTCCGGATGCAAGATCCGGTGAACAAAATATTGTCAGGAGGTAATTCTCTATGAAGCGTACCCTTTCTCTGGTTCTGGTACTGATGATGGCCCTGTCCCTCTTCACTGCCAGCGCTGTGGCCGAAGACGCCGTGGTTCTTCGCATGGCCACCGGTTACAACAACGCCAAGACCGGTCTGTTCTTCGACGCATCCGTTGCGGGCGAGGGCATCACCCTGGCCGATGGCATTACCTACCACACCGGCGATCTCAAGCCCACCTGGGTTCGGGTTCAGGAAGTGCTGAATGTCAAATTCGAAAACCTGTATCAGGGCAACAGCGCCGCCAAGGAATTCGATTTCTGGAAGGATCGGCTGGATGAAGTGGATATGCTCAGCGGCACCGCTGCCAAGCTGACCGAATACGGCGAGGCCGGCTCCATCGTCAACATCGCCGAATATCTGGATCAGATGCCCAACTTCAAGGCTTATCTGGAAGCCAACCCCATCGTTCGCCTCTCCATCACCGGCAACACCGATACCGGCGCCATCTATTTCTCCCCCTATTTTGACGGCGTGAACGATATCGAGCGCATGCCCCTGATGCGTGTGGACTGGGTGCAGAAGCTGCTGGACGGCGAAGGCGAGTTCACCGCCGAGGCCAGCAAGGAACTGGCTGCCTCCGTCTACGAGCCCTATATGCCTACCTCCGGTACCCTGACGGTTGATGTGGTCAATCTGGAGGGCACTGCCGTTGAGCAGGTGACCAAGAATTACGACGCCGCCGGCAACATCGTCGCCAAGATGAATGAAGCCCTGGCCGCCGGCAGCGTGGATGGCGTGGCCGCCGTTCAGATGCTCCGCGATTACATCGATACCGCCTACAACGGCTATTACGGCGCTCAGCGCTCCAACCTCTTTGTGGGCCAGAACGCTGCCTGGGATGCCGATGAGCTGGTTGCCCTGCTCCGCTGCGTGGTGGCCAATCCCCAGACCCTCAACGGCACCGATTCCGTGCAGGGCCTCTTCTCCCGCGAGGACAACAATAACCAGCGCCGGGTGGATATGTTCCGCTTCGCCGGTACCCTCTTTGGCGTGCGCGGCCTGGAATCCCGCCAGGATTACCTCTGGATTGATGAGGACGGCTTCCTCCGCGATGCCCGTCAGGAGCTGGATGCCTACGAAGCCATGGCCCGCATGAACGCCATGGTGCAGGAGGGCCTGATCTCCAAGGCCTTCGTGGAAATGTCTGCCGAATCCACCGCCACCTATCTGGAAAACGACCTGGGCTTCATGCACTATGACTTCAACCAGACCCAGACCGTTTACAACGAAACCAAGCTGCAGGACGGCGAAAAATACATGGCGGTCATGGTTCCCGTGGCCCGCTGGTATGACGGCACCGATGAAAACGGCGTCTACATGCGCTTTACCGAATCCTGGCGCTCTGTGAAGACCGATGGCTGGGGCATCTCCGTGGCTGGCGTTGCCGGCAATGATGCCAAGCTGCAGGCCGCGCTGGCCCTGATCGACTATGCCTACAGCCCCGCCGGTCAGATCCTGATGAGCTACGGCCCCGATGCTTTCATCAAGACCAATGAGGATGGCACCTATGTGACCTTCAATTTCAACGGCACCCAGATGCCCGTGATTGCCGATGCCACCTTCGCCGAACTGTGGGAGAAGGCCTCCGGCAACTACACCAACTATGCCCGTCAGTATCTGGGCTCCACCCTGTCCTTCGCCAAGAGCCAGGCCTTTGAATATCAGTGTACCCATGAGGTGGGCAAGGAAGGCGCCGGGAAGATCTCCAACGCCATCGCGCTGGGCACCATCAAGCATCCCGAACTTTCCGTCACCGAAAATCCCTGGTATACCTCTGTTCCCACCGTTCTGCCCAACACCCAGAACGAGAACGAAACCCTCAAGAGCTATTCTCAGCTTTCCGAGAAATTCAATTCCGCCAAGGGCGGCGCCAATGTGTTTGTTGACGTGATCGTCAGCGGCTTCATCACCGAAGGCATGTTCTCTGCCGAGGAAGCCGTGGATACCGTTGCCGAAACCCTGGGCGGCGCGGACTATCTCTTCCTCAAGCAGGAAGCCTGGGATCGTCTGCAGACCTACTATGCCGAACTGAGCAAGTAATTTTCCCGGTTTCATCCATGGCGGGGCGCTTTGCCCCGTCATGGGTTCCCATCAGCCCCCCGAAAAATAAGGGGCGGGAGGCTGATGGGAGCCGAAAATGATTACGGGTTCACGGCGCATGGCCGCCGTAGCAATGCATCACGGGAGGGGTATCATGTACAAAAAGCAACTGACCTGGCAGAAAATCCTCTGCTTTGCGGCGCTGGCTGCCTGCGGGCTGGTATTTTTGTATGCCCTGGGGCTTTCTACCGATCTGTTTGACGGCCTATTCTATGCCCTGCCGGAGGAGGCCAAGCTGGCTACCTCCAAGATCAATGTCCCCGGGGCGGAAATCTATTATCATGTTCAGCCCTTTAATAAGCAGCTGCTCAATAACGCCATCTATCTGTTGCTGGCGGCCTGCCTGCTGTTTATTACCAATACCCATTCCCGGCGGAAATACTATGTCAGCAACGCCCTTTCCACCTTCGTTTTTGCCGGGGGCGGCATTGCGCTGGGGGTATGGGGCCATCTGCGGATTGAGGAATTCAAGGCCGAATTTCTGCAGATCGATTTTGAAGCGTATGAAAAATACGCCTCCCGCCGCAGGAAGGAGTATATCGATTCCACTTTCTGGTTTGATGCGCATTATCTGGTCTTTGCGGTGCTGCTGGCGGTGTGCCTGGCGCTGGTATTCAATTACTGCTGGAAGCTGCATCTGATGCGCGCCGAAAAGCAATTGATTCAGGCAGGAAAGGGAGGGCTGTGATATGACGAATCTGGAGGAGCAGAAGCGGATTCAGCTGGATCGGATGCGCTTTACGAAAAATTCCCTGGGCTCCCGGCTGGTGTATCTGGCTATCCTCTTTGATGTATTCTATTTTGTCAGCGTGTATGAATCGGATGTGGGCACCTGGTATTATCAGGCGCTGATCGGCGTTTCGGTGGTCTATAATCTGGTGTTCATGCTGCTGGCGTTTCTATCCTCCGAGGGCGTGAAGAATTATAAGCTCGGGTATGGCTATCTGCTGCTGGGCCTGGGCGCGGGGCAGATTGCCCGCATCTTTATCCTGCCCCTGATGGCCCATAGCGCGCTGACCAAGCGCAGCGATCCGGTGCTGAAAAAGGTGATGGAGGTGCCGGTGATGGAAAATAGCCAGTTCATCTGGATTGTGATTTTCCTGCTGCTTTCCGCCGCCTTCTGCATCGCTGCCGGAATCATCAGCGTGATTCGCAGCCGCAAATTGGCCGCTTACAATGCCTCTCTTTTTGAGATGGCCGCGTAAAGGAGACGCTTTATGGCAAATATCAGCTTACAGCATCTGAACAAGATATATGATAACAAGGTTCAGGCCGTGTATGATTTCAATCTGGAGGTGCAGGACGGCGAGCTCATCGTGCTGGTGGGCCCCTCGGGCTGCGGCAAATCCACCACCCTGCGGATGATCGCGGGGCTGGAGGATATTACAGAGGGCCGGCTGCTGCTGGACGGCAAGGATATTACCGCCGCCCCTGCCAAGGATCGGGATATGGCCATGGTATTCCAGAATTATGCTCTGTACGGCCATATGACGGTGTATGAGAATATGGCCTTTTCCCTGACGCTGCGCAAGGAGGATCCCAATGTGATCCACAAAAAGGTGCTGGCGGCGGCGGAGATTCTGGGCCTGACCGATCAGCTCAACAAAAAGCCCAAGCAGCTTTCCGGCGGTCAGCGGCAGCGGGTGGCCATGGGCCGCGCCATCGTGCGCAATCCCAAGGTCTTCCTCTTTGACGAGCCGCTTTCCAATCTGGATGCCAAGCTGCGCGGCGCAACCCGCCGGGAGATCCTGCTTTTGCATAAACGGATGCACGCCACCATGCTCTATGTGACCCACGATCAGACCGAGGCGCTGACCCTGGCCGACCGCATCGTCTGCATGTCCATGGGCTATGTGCAGCAGGTGGGCACCCCGCTGGAGCTGTATGATACCCCCGCCAATCTCTTTGTGGCCAGCTTTATCGGCCTGCCGCCCATGAATTTCTTCCCTGTTACGGTGCAGGGCGAGCAGCTGCAGGGCAAATTTTTCGCCCTTCCCCTGACTGCGGATGAAAAGCAGACGCTTCACGCCTATCAGGGCAAGGAAATCATTCTGGGCGTGCGCCCGGAAAATATCTCTGCCGGCGGCGAAATCGAGCTGCGCGTGGTCACCAATGAAAACCTGGGCATGAATACCCTGGTGCATGGCCGCCTGAAGGGCGAAAGCGCCCAGGACGCCGCCATTACCTGCAAGCTGCGGGGCTGGTGCGATTACAAGGCCGGGGATACGGTGCGGGTGGCCTTTGAAAAGCGGCATTTCTTTGATCGGGAAACCACCAATGCCATTCGATGAGAGGAGGGAAAGGCATGAAGAATAATCAAGGCCGGAAGGGCCGGGGCGGCGTGAAGGAATTTATCCGCAAGAGCATTGTTTCCCTGAAGCGCAAGCCCCAGACGATCCCCATGCTGGTGCTGGGGGTGGCCTTCCTGTTCTATTCCCTGAATCTGACCCATATTTCCAATACCACCGCCAAAATTCAGCTGGGCGGCATGGGCCTCAGCGGGTTCTGCACCATGCTCTTTTCCATGCTTTCCTTCGTCTGCTTTCTCAATGCCTATCCGCATCGGAAGAAGACCAATATCCCCATGCTGATTCTCATGTTCCTGATGCTGGGCATTCTTTTCTTCTGCGATACCTTCTATATCGGCCGGATTCTGGAGGCCACCACCCGGGCCGATCATCCCATTTCCGAAGCGGAATTTGCCTATATCGGCCGGGCCCGGTATGTGCTGGGGGTGCATCGGTGGATCGTGGCGGCGGGCGGCGTGCTGACGCTGCTGGTGCCCGTGCTGCGCAAACTGCTCAGAAGGATCAATACCTCTCTTCCTGCGGAGGAAGCCGTGCAGATGGAGCGCATTCAGCTTTCCGATGAGGCATAAGCCATGAGCAAGGAAAGAAAGGAAGCCGTCAAGACCGAAAATGCGGCTTCCTATTATCAATTGCATACCGGCGCGGTGGAGAAGCTGGTGACCGCCTCCAAGGAGAATACGCCCCGGTATTCCAAGGCCGAGCTGGAAAAATATCGTTCCGGCAGGCGGAAATGGCATCTGCCGGAGGCGCTGAAGGCCCTGCTGATCAAATACTGGTTCTATGGTGCCATCTGCTTTTTCGTTCTCATGGGGCTGGGCATGTACCTGCCCAATCAATGGGATATGCTCTTTGTCATGGCCGTCGTTATGGGCATGGCCACCGATCTGATCATCAATCGCTTCCTTCGCTTTACGGAAAAGCTGCCCGGGGGAAACGCGCGCTGGATGATGGTGACGCGGCGGGGCATGGCGGGGTTTCTGATGAATCTGGCCTATGCATTTCTGCTGGTTTTTCTGATTGTGACGGTATACGGCCTGCTGAACAGCCTGCTTGCCGCTGCGCTGGGGACGATGCTGGGGGTGGAGCCCCTGGGCTTTGGCCTTGCGGCGCTGGGCGCGGATATGCTGTGCATCGGCATCAAGCGGATGCTGATGAAAATCGTGGCGGATGCCAGAGAAAAAGGCTGAGAAGGAGAAAAACGGCATGATCCATCTGATCTATATCGGTGCGGCCAGCGCCTGCTTTGAGCTGGCCCATGAAACGCCCTATTATGCCCCGGCGGCCTATACGGTCTATCTGAACGGGGAAAAAAGGCTGGCGGCGGATACCAATGTCTTTTCCCTCTTTTCCCTGACGCCGGATACCGAATATACGCTTGCGGTGCGCACCGGCGAAAAAACAGAGGAAATTTCCTTCCGCACGAAAACGGAGACCTGCGCCATTGACGTGCGTGCCTTTGGTGCGGCGGGGGATGGGAAAACGGATGATACCCAGGCCCTGCAGAATGCCATTCATTTTACGCCGCCCGGGGCGCGGCTGCATTTTTCTCCCGGCGTATATCTCTCCCGCCCCCTGGCCCTGCGCAGCCATCTGACGCTGGATTTTGCCCGGGGCGCGGTGCTGCTGGGCAACCCGGAAAGGGAAGACTATCCCATTCTGCCGGGGACGGTTCCGGCGCTGATGGGCGGCGAATGGATGACCGGGGCCTTTGAGGGACAGACCAAGCCCATGTATCAATCGCTGATCCACGCAGAATACTGCCAGGATATTGCCCTCATCGGCGAAGGCGTGGTGGACGGCAATGCCCAGAACAGCGATTTCTGGACGCAGTTCAAGCATTTCCCCACGGCGCGGCCCCGGCTCATGTTTTTCTGCAATTGCAGCAATGTGGTCGTTCACGGCCTGATCGGGCGCAATTCCCCCTCCTGGAATCTGCATCCCTTCTATTGCGAAAACGTTTCCTTCTACGATGTAAAGATTCAGGCCCCCAAGGACAGCCCCAATACCGATGCCATCGATCCCGAGGCCTGTCGGCAGGTACAGATCATTGGCTGCCGTCTCAGCGTGGGGGATGACTGCATCGCCATTAAATCCGGGAAGATCGAGCTTTGCCGCATGCGGAAGCAGAGCGCCAGCGGGCATGTGATCCGCAATTGCCTGATGGAATTTGGCCATGGGGCGGTGACCCTGGGCAGCGAAACGGCCTGCGGGGTGAAGGATTTGACGGTGACCCGCTGCCTCTTCAGCCATACCGATCGGGGCCTGCGCATCAAAACCCGCAGGGGCCGGGGCCGGGACTGCGATATTACCGGGATTGTATTTGATCATATCCGCATGGAGCATGTGATTACTCCGGTGGTCATCAATATGTGGTATAACTGCTGCGATCCGGATCGGTTTTCCGATTATGTGAAATGCCGCACGCCCCTGCCGGTGGATGAAAGAACGCCCCATCTGGGGGAATTCACCTTCCGGGATATTGCATGCACCGGGGCGGAGGCGGCGGCCTGCTATATTGACGGCCTGCCCGAGGCCCCCATTGACCGGGTGAATTTCCAGCGGGTGCGCATTTCTTTTGCGGAGGATGCCCGCCCCTTCGTGCCCGCCATGCAGAATGATGCCGTGCCCCGCTGCAAAATGGGCCTGTATCTCAATCATGTCGGCAGCGTCAGTTTGGAGGATGTGGTGGTGCAGGGCGCAGAGGGCGAAATCCTGATCACGGAAAACTGCGGCAGGGTGGAAGCCCATGCGCTCCGGGAGGCGGAATGATGTATCAGCAGATCAGCGCCTATGTGCTTGGGCTGATTGAGCAGTCCTCCCCCGAAAAAACGGCCTGGAACATCGAAAAAATGCGCCAGGGCAAGCCTGCTACCTGGAATTACATCGATGGCTGCATGCTGATTGCGCTCCTGGAAATGGCAAGGATTACCGGGGACAGGCGCTATTCCGATTTTGTGGAGAGCTTCCTGGACAGCTTTATCGGCGAAAACGGCGAGATACGCACCTTCCAGCCGGAAAAGCAGACCCTGGATGATATCAACGAGGGCCGGGTGCTTTTCCCGCTGTATGAGGCCACGGGCAAGGAAAAATACCGCCTGGCCATTGAAACGCTGCGGGCCGCCCTGGCGCGGCAGCCCCGGACGGAAGAGGGCAGCTTCTGGCACAAAAAAATCTATCCCCATCAGGTCTGGCTGGATGGCATCTATATGGCCCAGGTCTTTTCCGCCCTGTACGAAAAGCATTTTGGCAAGGGGGATTACAGCGATGTGATCCGCCAGATCCGTATCGTGCGGGAAAGAATGTTTGACGGGGAGAAGCGCCTGTATTATCACGGCTATGATCAGAGCCGCAGCGTCTTCTGGGCCGATGAAAAAACCGGCCTTTCCCAAAGTTTCTGGCTGCGGGCCATGGGCTGGTTTGCCGCCGCCCTTGCGGATATTGCCGAGATCCTGCCAAAGGGCGAAGAAAGAAGCTATCTTTCCGCCCTGCTTTCCGAAATGCTGGAGGGGCTTTTGCCCTATGCCGATCCGGAAAGCGGCATGTATTACCAGGTGGTGGATCAGGGGGGAAGAGCGGGCAATTATCTGGAAACCAGCGGCAGCAGCATGATTGCCTATGCCATGCTGAAGGGGGCGCGGCTGGGGCTGGCGGATAAAAAATATGCCGCCCAGGGCCTGAAGACCTTTGACGGCATTGTGAAGCGGCATTTATCCTTTTCGGAGGGGCAGATGCATCTGTCGGGCATCTGCCTGGTGGCCGGGCTGGGCCCGGAGAGCGACCGCCGAAGGGATGGCAGCTACGGCTATTATATCTCCGAGCCGGTGGTGGAAAATGATGCCAAGGGCGTGGCGCCGCTGGTGCTGTGCTATACCGAGGTGCGGCGCATCATTCCGGCAGAATGATCTTCTGGCTGTCTGAATCGGTGCTTTCGTTCTGCTCCGTTCCCCGCTTCTGCTGGTAATATTCCTTGGGGGATACCTGATAGCGCTTTTTGAAAAGCCGGGAGAAATACAGGGAATCCCGAAAGCCGCACAGCAGCGCGATTTCGGCAATCCGGCCGTTATTGAAATCGGAGCAGAGCATATCCGCCGCGGCCTGCAGGCGCAGGCTGGTCAGATATTTATGGGGCGTCATGCCCACCTCCTTGCGGAAGATCTTGCAAAGGTAATCGTAGCAGTAGGGATAGGCCCGCAGCACCGCATCCAGTTCATAATTGCTGTCGCCGTAATTCTGCACGATGCTCTGCTCGATTTCCTCCGTCACCCTGTTCTTGGGATGAATGGACTGATGGAGGGTCAGATACCGTACGATCAGATTGCCGTAGGAGGAAAGCAGCGCGGCCCGGCGCTCCGGATCGCCGCTGTAGAGGTAATAGGCATTGGAAAAGAGATGCAGCAGGGAATGATTCCCGTCATCCCGGATCAGCACCGGCTGGCGGAAGGGCAGCGTGGCCTCCACAATATTCAGATGAATATTGGTAAAGCCCCCCTCGCTCACATTTTTATGGGGCATTTCCGGGGGAATGACCACGATATCGCCCACGCCATAGGGAAGCGATAGCCCCTCGAAGACGAATTTCCCCGATTTCCCGGTGCAGTAGACCAATTCCCAGCTGCTGTGCTTGTGCCGGCTGACGCTGTAGGTCAGAAAATGCTTCCCGGCGAAAATGATGTCGTTCATGCTGCCACCTCGCCTTTCCTTTTTCCTATTGTAGCAAATCAGATCGGTTTTGTCCATCCCCGGCGGCAGGGGCCCGCAGGCTGCCGGGGGAAGAAAAAAACGGGCGTGCTTCCCTAAATCCAAGAAAAGGGGCGGAGAATCAATGGCATATTTAACCCTGAAAAACATCAACAAAATCTATCCCAATGGCTTCCATGCCGTCCATGATTTCAATCTGGAGGCCGAGCGGGGGGAATTCATCGTGTTCGTGGGCCCCTCGGGCTGCGGCAAATCCACCACCCTGCGGATGATTGCGGGGCTGGAGGATATCAGCAAGGGCGAATTTCTGATCAATGGGGAATTGGCCAATCAGTGGAGCCCCCGGGAGCGCGAGGTGGCCATGGTGTTTCAGAGCTATGCCCTCTATCCCAACATGACGGTGTATGATAATCTGGCCTTTGGCCTTTCCCTCCAGGGCGTGGATGAGGATGTGATTGACGAGCGGGTGCAGAAAACCGCCGCCATTCTGGGCCTGACCGAGTATCTGGATCGCATGCCCCGGGCGCTTTCCGGCGGCCAGCGGCAGCGCGTGGCGGTGGGCCGCTCCATCATTCGGAAGGTGGGCGTTTTCCTGATGGATGAGCCGCTTTCCAATCTGGATGCCAAGCAAAGGGTGACCATGCGCTCCGAAATCACCCAGATCCACCGGGAAACCGGCGCCACCACCATTTATGTGACCCATGACCAGACCGAGGCCATGACCATGGCGGATCGCATTGTGGTCATGAAGGATGGCTATGTGCAGCAGGTGGGCACGCCCCGGGATGTCTATTTCCATCCCCGGAATATGTTTGTGGCCGGGTTTATCGGCGAGCCGCCCATGAATTTTGTCCGCAGGCGGGTGGAAAAGGGCTGCATCCGCATCGGCGGCGCTTTTCTGTCTCTGGCAAAGAAGCTGGGGGACAGGGCTGGGGAATATGAGGGCAGGGAGATCGTATTCGGCTTCCGGCCCGAGGCCATTACCCTTGCCGCCCAGGAAAATGCCCATGCTCTTTCGGGCACGGTGGAATTGACCGAGATGCTGGGGGATAACGCCAATGTCTATCTGGATATAGAAGAGGAAAAGGTAATCCTCAAGGTATCGCCCCATGAAATTCCCGCCATGGATAGCCAGCTTTCCTTCTTTATCCCGGAGGACAGCGTGTATCTCTTTGACGGGGAGACCGAAAAGGTTCTGTAAGAAGCAAATCAATTGATCCGGCTGTGCCGAATCGAATAAATGGAGGTAAAGAATGGATATTCGTTATTCTGCCAATCCCCAGGATGTGCGCCGCTATACCACGGAAGAAATGCGCAGGGAATTTCTGATTACCGATCTTTATGAAAAGGATACCGTAAAGGCCACCTATTCTCATGTAGACCGGATGGTGGTCATGGGCATTATGCCGGTGGATGAAGTGGTGCCGGTGGATAAGGGCATTGATGTATGGGCCAATTTCGGCACCCAGTATTTCCTGGAGCGCCGGGAGGCCGGGGTATTCAATCTGGGCGGCGCGGGCTTTATCGAGGCCGATGGCGTGCGCTATGATCTGGGCTATGAGGATTGCCTGTATATCACCATGGGCACGAAAGAAGTCAAATTCGGCAGCCTTGATCCCGCCAGCCCGGCCAAATTCTATCTCTGCTCCGCCCCTGCCCATCGGGCCTGCAAGACCACCTTCATTTCCTTTGCCGAGGCCCAGAAGCGGCCCCTGGGGGATGACAAGACGGCCAATAAGCGCGTGATCAATCAGTTTATTCATCCCGATGTGCTGGATACCTGTCAACTGCTCATGGGTCTTACTCAATTGGCTCCCGGCAGCGTATGGAATACCATGCCCAGCCATACCCATGAGCGCCGGATGGAGGTATATACCTATTTCGAAATTCCCCAGGATCAGGTGGTCATGCATTTCATGGGCCAGCCCCAGGAAACCCGCCATATCGTGATGCAGAATTTCGATGCGGTGATTTCTCCCTCCTGGTCGATCCACAGCGGCTGCGGCACCGCCAATTATACGTTCATCTGGGCCATGTGCGGCGAAAACCAGGCCTTTGATGATATGGATAGCTTCTCTGCGACCGAGATGAAATGAGGGAAAAGAACATGGCATTTGATATGAAAAAATTCTCCCTGGAGGGGAAAACCGCCCTGGTTACGGGGGGCAGCTATGGCATCGGCTTTGCCATCGCCACCGGCTTTCATGCCGCCGGGGCCACCATCGTCTTCAATGACATCAATCAGGAATTGGTGGATAAGGGGCTGAAGGCCTATGCCGAGGCGGGCATTCCCGCCCATGGCTATGTCTGCGATGTGACGGATGAAAAGGCCGTGCAGGCCCTGATCGCGCAGATCGAAAAGGATGTGGCCCCCGTGGATATTCTGGTGAATAACGCGGGCATCATCCGCCGCATTCCCATGACCGAAATGGAATGCGGCGATTTCCGCAGGGTCATTGATGTGGATCTGGTTGCGCCCTTTATTGTGGCCAAGGCCGTACTGCCCGGCATGATCAGCCGGGGCCACGGCAAAATCATCAATATCTGCTCCATGATGAGCGAGCTGGGCCGGGAAACCGTATCCGCCTATGCGGCGGCCAAGGGCGGTCTGAAGATGCTCACCCGCAATATCTGCTCTGAATATGGCTGCTACAATATTCAGTGCAATGGCCTGGGCCCGGGCTATATCGAAACGCCCCAGACCGCGCCCCTGCGGGAGCGCCAGGCCGATGGCAGCCGCCACCCCTTCGATCAGTTCATCTGCGCCAAAACCCCCGCCGATCGCTGGGGCAAGCCCGAGGATCTTATGGGCCCGGCGCTGTTCCTGGCCAGCGAAGCCAGCGATTTTGTGAACGGCCAGATCCTCTACGTGGACGGCGGCATCCTGGCCTACATCGGCAAGCAGCCCTGACAGGAACGGGAACGGGGGAACGGGGGGACGGGGAAAGTATTTGCGGGAGGATGCTTTTGCGTCAAAAGCGCCCTCCCGCGCCCTCCCGAAAACCGGCTCTGGATGGCTCATGGCGGGTTCCTGCCAAGTTGAATGCCAGATCAGCAAAAAAAGGGACGAGGATTTTGCGGGAGGATGCTTTTGCATCAAAAGTGGTTCCCCCGCTCCCCTCCGAAAACCGGCTCTGGATGATTCATGGCAGGTTCCTGACGAATTGAATGCCAGATCAGCAAAAATGAACAGCAACAGAAAAAACAACAGCAATGCGTCCATGTTTGATGGAGCATTGCTGTTTTAGTCTTTACTACTTGTTTTTTGCTTCACTGGCATTTATCTTGGTAAAGCCCATCCAGGTTCATCCAGAGCCGGTTTTCGGGAGGGTGCGGGAGGGTGCTTTTTACGCAAAAGCATCCTCCCGCAAAAATCCTGTCGTTCTCCTGTATTACTTGCCCAGCAGTTCCTTGGCGGTCTTGACCACGTTTTCCACCGTGAAGCCATATTCCTTAAACAGCACGGCGGCGGGAGCGGAAGCGCCGAAATGATCGATGCCCAGGGCCTTGCCATCCAGGCCCACGAAGCGATACCAGGGCATGGTAACGCCGGCCTCCAGAGAAATGCGGGCGCGCACGCAGGAGGGCAGCACGGATTCCTGATAGGCCTGATCCTGCTTGAGGAACAGTTCCATGCAGGGCATAGAAACCACGCGGGCATCGATGCCGTCCTTCTTGAGTTCTTCCTTTGCGCCCATCACCTGCTCCACCTCGCTGCCGGAGGCCATGAGCAGGATATCGGGGATTTCCTTTTCGCTGTCGGCCAGGATATAGCCGCCCTTCATGGCGTTGCAATTGCTGCCTTCATAGAGGGGCAGGGTCTGGCGGGTGAGGATGAGGCTGGTGGGCAGGCCGCTGGTCAGGGCGGTGAGCCAGGCAGCGGTGGTTTCCTTGCCGTCGGCGGGGCGGAAGGTGAGCATATCGGGCAGGGAGCGCAGAGCGGCCAGATGCTCGATGGGCTGATGGGTGGCGCCGTCCTCGCCAACGCCGATGGAATCATGGGTCAGCACATAGGTGACGGGCAGCTTCATAATGGCGCTCATGCGCATGGCATGCTTCATATAATCGCTGAATACGAAGAAGGTGCCGCAGAAGACCCGCAGGCCGCCATGCAGGGCAATGGCATTGCAGATGGCCGCCATGGCATGCTCACGCACGCCGAAATGCATATTGCGGCCGGCGCGGTTTTCGGCGCTGTAATCGCCGCCGCCCTTGATATTGGTCTTATTGGAGGGGGCCAGATCGGCGCTGCCGCCCACCAGATTGGGGAGCAGCTTGGCCAGGCGATTGATCATTTCGCCGGAAGCGCCGCGGGTGGCATCCTTCTTTTCCCACTGCCAGAGATCATCGCCCATCATGATTTCATCGGGCAATTCCTCGCTGTGCCAGGTTTCCCATTCCTCGGCCAGTTCGGGATATTTTTCCGCATAGGCGGCAAAGAGGGCGTTCCATTCCGCTTCGGCCCGGGCATTCTTTTCCATCATGCTCTGGCAATGGGCATAAACCTCGGGGAAGACCAGGAAGGAATCCTCGGGCATGCCCAGATTCTTTTTCGTTTCGGCCAGGTTTTCTGCGCCCAGGGGCTCGCCATGGGCAGAGGCCTTGCCCTCCTTGGCGGGACAGCCGAAGCCGATCTTGGTGGGGCAGATGATCAGGGAGGGGCGCTCATCCTTCCGGGCCTCTTCCATGGCGGCGCAGAGGGCGTCCACATCATTGCCGTCGCTCAGACGCACCACATGCCAGCCATAGGCCTCAAAGCGCGCGCCCACATTTTCCCGGAAGGTGATATCGGTATCGCCCTCGATGGAAATTTCGTTATCGTCATAGAGCAGGGTGATCTTGCCCAGCTTCAGCGTGCCGGCCAGAGAAGCGGCCTCGCCGGAAATGCCCTCCATCATGCAGCCATCGCCGCAGATGGCATAGACCCGATGATCCACCACCGGGAAGCCGGGACGATTGAAATGCGCGGCCAGCATGGTTTCGGCAATAGCAAAGCCCACGGCGTTGGCGATGCCCTGGCCCAGGGGGCCGGTGGTGGTTTCAACGCCCACGGTGTGCCGGTATTCGGGATGGCCGGGGGTCTTGGAGCCAAACTGGCGGAAATTCTTGAGATCATCCATGGTCAGGCCATAGCCGGTCAGATGCAGCATGGAATAGAGCAGGGCGCTGGCATGGCCGGAAGAGAGAACGAAGCGATCCCGGTTTTTCCAGGCGGGGTTCTGGGGGTTATGGGTCATTTCTTTGAGCCAGAGGGCATACGCCATGGGGGCCATGCCCATGGGCGCGCCGGGATGGCCGCTGTTGGCCTTCTGCACGGTATCCGCCGCCAGGGTGCGGATGTTATTGATGGTTTTCAGCTGGATATCCATTTTACTTGTCCTCCCCGTTATGATGAATAAAATTTTCCAGATTGGTCAGATCAATATCCTCAGCGGCAGAAAGCACCTTTAGCAGCGCTTCTGCCATATACTGAACGCCGCCCTCCACATCGCTTTCCAGATTCAGGGGCAGCACGGGATCATGAACGGAAAGCCGGAGCAGGAACCAGCCGTTATCCATTTCGCCGTCCAGATCAAAGCTGATGCGCACGCCCTCTCGGTTATCCGGGGCGATATGCCAGCCGGGGGCGAAGGCGGCGTGATCCATGACCTTTTCAATGGCGGCGCGGCCCGCGCTGCGGAAATCCTCCGCCTGGATGGCCAGCCGGATTTCGGCGCTCTCCTTGGGCTCCTTTAAATCGGCAATCAGGGAGGAAAGCTCCTTCCCCTCCTGCTTGAGCCGCATGGCCTCGCAGATCAGCACCGTTACCAGATACATGCCGTCATCCAGGAAATGATTTTCCCGGAGCGCCGCATGGCCGCTGGTTTCAATGGCCAGGGGGCAATCGATGCCCGCCTCGTTCAGGCGGATGGCCTCGTCAATCACGTTGCGGTAGCCCCGCTTATAGCGGTAATGCTCCCCGCCCCATTCCTGAATGAACCGGGCCAGGCCGGAGGAGGTGACGGAATCGGTCACGATGGTGAGCCCGGATTTCTGATCCAGCAGGATGGCGGAAATCAGGGCGATCAGCCGATTGCGGTTGATTTCCCGGCCGTTGTGATCCACGATGGCGGCGCGGTCGCAATCCGCATCAAAGATCACGCCCAGATCGGCCCCGGCCTGCCGGACGGCCTGGCAGATGGAGGCCATGGCCTCGGCATTTTCCGGGTTGGGAATATGATGGGGGAAGCGGCCATCCGGCTCCAGGAACTGGCTGCCCTCTACCCAGGCTCCCAATTCCTCCAGCATATTGGCATAGAAGCCGCCGGCGCCGTTTCCGGCATCCACCACCACATGCAGGCCCAGCAGAGGCTTTTGAATATCGGTATCCAGCCCCCGGCGCACCCTGTCCTTCAGCTGCTCGCAGTAAACGGGCAGAAAATCCCGATTCTGAATGGGGATGCCGCCGCCGGTCAGCGGCGCATCGCTTTCGGCGATGGCAAGAATCTCATCCAATTCGCCGCCGTCGATGCCGCCCTCTTTGGTAAAAAATTTCAGGCCGTTGCGATCGGAGGGATGATGGCTGGCGGTGATCATAACCGCCCCGTCGCAGGCAAAGCCCTCGGTAATCAGGCTCATATACATGGCCGGGGTGGTACACATGCCGTAGCATTCCACCTGCGCGCCTGCCAGACGGCAGCCATTGGCGCAGGCCTCCAGCAGCATTTCCCCCGTCAGGCGGGAATCCCGGCCCAGCGCAATCCGGGGATTATCGATGCCCCGCTCCTTGAGCCATGCCACAAACGCCCCGCCAAGCCGGGCGGCGATATCGCCGTTCAGCGTGGCCCTTTCGCCCATTGCTACGCCACGCACATCTGTGCCGCTTTTGAGTGCCCGCAAATTCGTCATACATTCCCTCCCTGATCATCCAGCTGGTTCATCGCTTCCTCCACGCATCCCCTGAGAACCTGATACAGGGGTTCCAGCGCCTGAAAATCCCGGCTGACGCGCTCCACCAGATCGGGGGAATCAATGCAGAGCAGGCTGGTATCCTGCTTTTCCGCATAGATTTCCCGCTTCATATACCAGGGAAGCAGCGCCTGCGGCAGATTTTCGGGCGGGACCAGCTTTTTCCATTCCCGGCCGCCAAGGGCAAAGCCCCGCTCCTTGAGAATGGGCAGAATGCGCAGATAATCCTCCGGCCGGGCCGCCATTTTCCGGCGCATGGCATCCATGATTTCCCGGTTTTCCCCCCAGATGCCCAGCCCCCAGGTGACCCCCTCGGGCCTTAGCTCAAACCAGAAAAAGGGCGCGCCATCCTTTTCCACGCAGGCGGGACGGAAGGCCACCCAGAGATGATCCCGATAGGGGGATTTATCCCTGGAAAAGCGAATATCCCGGTTGATGCGGGAAAGGCATTTGTTGGGCCGCACCTCCATATCCGGATCGATTGCCTGCATGGCGGGGGCCATGGCCTCAATGAAGGCGTAAAAGGGTGCGCGAACATCCCGGTAATAGCGCTCCCGGTTGGCGTCCATAAAGGCTTTGTTATTGTGGAATCTCAGATCCAGAAAGAAGGAAATAACTTCCTTCCCAAACCCATGAAACACGATTCAGCCTCCTGACCGGATTTTTACTTGTATATTATAAACGAAAATCGTTCCGAGTTCAACCCGGTTTGCCGGGGAAAACCAGATGAAAAAACAAAACGGGATTTATTTCTTTTTGCCCCATGGAAAAAGCGGGAAAAAAGCAGGGAAAAGCGGAAAAACCACGTTGACGCTGGCCCCAATCCCGTTTATAATGGAGGCAGATACAGCGGATCATCACTGGCTGCGGCAGAAAGGATGCCCGAATATTATGAAGCAATTATTCCAAAGAATCCAGGCAAGACTGCGGCATTCCCCTCTTTCCCTGCTTTATGATGAAGCGTGCCTTGGCAAAAGCATCCGCAGAAGCCTGAATTTCATGCTGGCGGGCAATGTTTTCGGCACGCTCTTTGGCATCATCTGCGGCGGCAGCACCACCGCCATGATCGGGCTGGCCAATATTTTACAGGCCGGGGATCTGGCCTTTGGCATATTGAACGGCATTCCCCAGGCCGCCGCCCTGATGCAGATTCCCTTTTCCATGCTGGTGAGCCGCACCCATAAGCGAAAAAAATATCTGCTGACCTTCGGCATTACTTCCCGGGCCATCTGGCTGGTGTTCGGCCTGATCCCGCTGATTTTCCCGGTGGGGGAGACCTCCCTTGGGCTATGGATGCTGATTTTCCTGCTGGGCATTTCCTCCTGCATGTCCGGAGCCATCGGCGTTTGCTGGTTCCCCTGGTTTTCGGATCTGGCCCCGCTGCGCATCCGCGGGCGCTGGCTTTCCATCCGGGATACCATTCTGGCGGTATGCAATTTCAGCTTCGGCCTGCTGGTGGCGTATCTATTGGAGGCGCTGCCGATTGAAAGCCGCTATATCATCATTTTCCTGTTGGGCGGCGCGCTGGGCATGCTGGATATGATCTGCTTTGGCTTCTGCGAGGAAAGCTATGCCGCCCCGCCCAAGCGGATGCATCTTTTCCAGGAGCTGCGGGGCGTTTTCAGCAATCGGCCCTTTATGCGCTTTGTGATCATGTGGACGGCCTGGTGCTTTACCGCCAATATGTCCGGCGCCTATTTCAATCGTTATGCCATGAATGAAATGGGCCTGACCCCCATGCAGATCATGATCTTTGGCACCATGGCCGCCGCCGTGGCCACCATTCTGGTGATGCCCCGGTGGGGCAAGGCCCTGGATCGCTTCGGCTGCCGCAGCGTGATGCTGGTGGCGGGGGTGCTGGGGGCCATTACGCCCATCTTCTATCTGCTGTCCACCCCGGGCAGCGTGCTGCCGACGCTTCTGTATAATTTCATTGGCGCGATGTGCTGGAGCGGCACCAATCTTTCCGCCAACAGCATGCAGCTTTCCTATTCCCCGGATGAGGAGCGGCCCTTCTACATCGCCGTTTTTGCCTGCGTTACCGCCCTTGTGGGCACGGCGCTGGGCATGGTGACCGGCGGCGCGCTGCTGGAAAACTGGCATGGCATGGGCTGGTTTTCGGGCGGCTTTGATCGCTATAAGGCGCTGATCGCCCTTTCCGTTATTCTGCGGCTGGCGGTGACGCTGCTGCTGGTGCCGCCCATGCCCAATGACCGGGAGGGCACGGCCCGGGAGCTGCTCCTTTCCTGGAAGAGCGCCCTGATGGGCCTTGGCAAAGGGCGCAGAAGGAGCAGGGGCTGATTCCCGCGCCTTTTCTATCCTCACAAAAAGCAATAAAAACCGGCCCGTCTCTGCCCGGCATGGACAAGAAGGGGGCCGGTTTTTTGCGCCGATTTTGGCGGGGCTTATGCCTCCATGGCCAGAATGATTTCTGCGGCGTGGGGCAGGCTTTTTGCCACGATTGCGCCGCTTGCCCGCAGGGTTTCGGGCAATTGATGCCCGCCCTCCACCAGCACGCAGCGGCAGCCGATGGCCCTGGCCGCATCCAGATCATGGAGGGTATCGCCGATAAAGACGGTGCTTTCCCCTCTGGCACCCGAATGCTGCATCCAATCCTTGGCGATATCGATTTTGCTGCCAGCGTAAATATCGCCCAGGGCCCGGGGCGGATCAAAGAAATCGAAGTAGGGCCGCTCCGTTAGCTGGAATTTCAGGTTATCCATCTGGGAGGCGGAAATAATCACCTGGCGCAGGCCCCTTTCCCGGAAAAGCCGGGTCACCTCCAGCGCGCCGGGCTGCAGGGGGCATGTATGCTCCTCCGCCATATATTTCTGCATCCATTTGACTGCCGCCTGGGGGAAAATATCATCCCCGATGCCGATGAAGCGGTAATAATCCCGGATGGGAAAGGTGAAGGCGCTGCGATAGGCGTGCAGGCTCTCCAGCTCCTTTTTGCCATACTGGCGCAGCAGCCAATTGGCCAGATACAGGCCGAAATCCACGTCGTTGAGCAGCGTGCCATTCCAATCCCAGATAATATGATCGATCATATTTCCCTCGCAAAAAACGGAGGAGGGGGGCCTTCCGCATCCTCATGGGATGGCCCCCGCTCCTTTCCCGGTATCGGATTATTTTACAACCAGATTCAGCAGCCTTCCGGGCACGAAAACCACCTTGACGATCTGCTTATCGCCCACCAGCGCCTTGACGCTGTCCAGCTTGGGCAATTCCTCCTGGGCGGATTCCCGGGTGGTGGCGGTGGGGATCATCAGCTTGCCGCGCACCTTGCCGTTGACCTGCACGGCGATTTCCACCTCATCCCGGGTGAGGCAGTTTTCATCGTATACCGGCCAATGCTGCTTGTATACCGGCTCGCCATAGCCCTGATTCTGCCAGATTTCCTCGCAGATATGGGGAGCGACGGGGGCGAGCAGCAGCAGCAGCGTTTGATATTCGGCGTGGCAGACGCTGCCCTTCTGATAGAATTCATTCACCAGCGTCATCATCTGGGCGATGGCGGTGTTGAATTTCATGGCCTCGAAATCCTCCGAAACCTTTTTGATGGTCTGATGGATGGAAACCTTCATTTCGGGGGTGTATTCCTCGCCGGGAACCAGCATTTCCTGCACGCGCCATACGCGATCCAGGAATTTGCGGCAGCCCCGGGCGCCGTTTGTACTCCACGGAATGGCCTGATCAAAGGCGCCCATGAACATTTCATACATCCGGAAGGCATCCGCGCCGATTTCGGCAATGATTTCATCCGGGTTTTCCACATTGCCCCGGGATTTGCTCATCTTTTCGCCGTCGGCCCCCAGAATCATGCCCTGGTCGGTGCGCTTCATATAGGGCTCTGGGCAGCTTACCTCGCCGATATCGTAGAGGAACTGATGCCAGAAGCGGGAATAGAGCAGATGGCGGGTTACATGCTCCATGCCGCCTTTATACCAATACACGGGCATCCAGTAATCAAGCGCTTCCCTGGAGGCAAAGGCCTGATCATTATGGGGATCGCAGTAGCGCAGGAAATACCAGGAGGAACCGGCCCACTGGGGCATGGTATCGGTTTCCCGCTGGGCCTGGCCGCCGCATTTGGGGCAGGTGCAGTGAACGAAGGAATCAATCCGGGCCAGGGGGCTCTTGCCATCGGTGCCGGGCTTGAAATCCTCTACCTCGGGCAAGCGCAGGGGCAATTCCTCATAGGGCACGGGCACCACGCCGCACTTGGGGCAGTGAATCAGCGGAATGGGCTCGCCCCAGTAGCGCTGGCGATTGAAGGCCCAATCCTTCATCTTATACTGAACGCCGGCCCGGCCAACGCCCATCCTTTCGATTTCCTCCACGGCCCGGGCGATGGAATCCTTCTTATTGGCATAGCCGTTGAGGAAGCCGGAATTGACCATTTCGCCGTCGCCGGTATAGGCCTCCTTTTCGATATCGCCGCCCTGGATGACGGGGATAATCTCAATGCCGAATTTCCGGGCAAATTCCCAGTCGCGCTGATCATGGGCGGGCACGGCCATGATGGCCCCGGTGCCATAGCCCATCATGACGTAATCGGAGATATAGATGGGCACCTCTTTCTTCGTCATGGGGTTCACGGCGGAAAGGCCCTCGATCTTCAGGCCGGTCTTTTCCTTGGAAAGCTGGGTGCGCTCAAATTCGGTTTTCCGGGCGCATTCCTCCCGGTAGGCGCGGATGGCATCCATATTGGCAATCTTATCGGCATACTGATCGATCAGGGGATGCTCCGGGGCCATGACCATAAAGGTGACGCCAAAGAGGGTATCCGGCCGGGTGGTATAGATTTCCACCTTCTCTTCCATGCCGCTCAGCGGGAAGCGGACGAAGGCGCCGGTGGATTTGCCGATCCAGTTGACCTGCTGCTGCTTGATATTTTCGGGGTAATCCACCAGATCCAGGCCCTTGAGCAGCTTATCGGCATACTGGGTGATGCGCAGATACCATACATCCTTGGGAAGCTGCACCACATCGCCATGGCAGATATCGCATTTGCCGCCCTGGCTGTCCTCATTGGAAAGCACCACCTTGCAGGAGGGGCAGTAATTGACCAGGGTTTTATCCCGGAAGACCATGCCATGCTCAAAGAGCTTGAGGAAAATCCACTGCGTCCACTTGTAATAGGCAGGATCGGTGGTATCCACCTCGCGGCTGTAATCGAAGGAGAAGCCGATTTTCTTGAGCTGCTCCCGGAAATGATCCACGTTTTTCTTGGTAACGATGGCGGGGTGGACATTATTCTTGATGGCGAAATTCTCGGTGGGCAGGCCGAAGGCATCCCAGCCGATGGGGAAAAGCACGTTATAGCCCTGCATGCGCCGCTTGCGGGAAATGATATCCATGGCGGTATTGGAGCGGGGATGACCGACGTGCAGGCCCGCGCCGGAGGGATAGGGGAATTCGATCAGACCGTAGAATTTGGGCTTGGAGTAATCATCGGTCGCGGCGAAGGCATTCTTTTCCTCCCAGATTTTCTGCCATTTGGGCTCGATCTGCGCCGGATTATAGGGCTTGAGTTCCATGGAATTTCCTCCTTTTTTTCTCTGGCATGTGAACAGCTTTCATGGAAACAAAAAAAGCCGCCCCTGCAAAAACGCAAAGACGAAGCTGATGGAATACTTCGCGGTACCACTCTGCTTGCCCGTCTTGCCGGGCCACTTTTGCGCGTAACGTGCGCCAATCGCCGTTTCTGACGGAATCGCTCCCGGGCGAGCGGCTGTCCCTCCCCGTCCGCGCTTGCACCTGCCGCACGGCTCTCTGCATCGGGAATCGGGAAAGCGTTCCCATTCATCGCGACGCAAAGAATTATACCATGCTTTCGGCAAAAAGTAAAGCAAGAAAATGCCGCGGCAGGGGGCGGGACGGGGAAAGCGCGGCCTGTTTTTCGCGGCGCGGGCGGGAAAAAGCAAAGTTTCCTGTTTTTTTACAATTGCGGGGAAGGAAAAGGCGGCTTCCTGTGTTATAATATTGAAGATTTTTATGGGAAGCGGGAAGGAGGGGGGTGGAAAATGCCCGGGAAACGTTGTATAATAAAAAATGGAGCCGTGGCCCTTGGGCTTTCCCTGCTGTGCGCGCTGGCGCTGCTGGCGTTTTTTCTTCTGCGTCCCGCTGCGCCAAGGGCGGAAAATGCCCTGCAGGCGGCAGCAGAGGCGCTCCCCGGCTACCGGGTTACCCTGCGGCTGGATGACGAAAGCCATACCCTGGCCATCTCCCAGCAGGCCGCCTTCCGCAATGATACGGGGGAAACGCTGGAAAATCTGGTGGTGCGTCTGTGGCTGAATGCCTACGCCAATGAGGAAAGCAGCCCGGCGGCGCTGGAGGAAATCTATGATGCCTGCTATCCCGACGGCTTTTCCGTCGGGTATATGACCCTCTACGATGTGCTGTGGAATGGGGAAAGAATGGAATATGCCTATCTGGATGAGGAAAAAACGGCGCTTTCCATTTTCATTCCCGCCCTGCAGCCCGGGGAGGAGGGGGAATTATTCCTTCGCTGCGTGGCGCAGCTGCCCCATTGCGCCCACCGGATCGGCTATACCGAAGCGGGGTACCAGCTGGGGAATATTCTGCCGGTACTGGCCATGCGGGATGAAACGGGCTGGCATACGGAGGCCTATCAGCCAATCGGCGATCCCTTCCTGACCCCCCGGGCCAATTATGCGGTGACGCTGTATCTGCCCGAGGGGCTCTATCCCGCCTGCTCCGCGCCCCTGGAAAAGAAGGAAAGCGGGGCCTGGGAGGGAGAGATTCTTTCCGCCCGGGATCTGGGCCTGTGCGTAGGCCGGGGCTATTGCCGGGAAAGCGGGCGGCAGGGGCAGACCGTGGTGCATGCCTTTGCGCCCACCAAGGAGGGGGCCAGGCGCGCCCTTAAGGATGCCATCCGGGCGCTTGATACCTTTTCTCAATTGTATGGGGCGTATCCCTGGCCGGCGTATACCGTCTGCAGCGCCGATTTTCCCTTTGGGGGCATGGAATATTCCGCCTTCAGCATGATTGGGGAGGAGTATTACCGGGAGGGCATGGAGGATTCGCTGGAGCTTGTCATCGCCCATGAAACGGCGCATCAGTGGTTTTATTCCCTGGTGGGCTCGGATCAGTACCGGCAGCCATGGCAGGATGAGGCCATCTGCGAATATGCCATGCTGCGCTATGTAAGCAGGCATTACGGCCAGGGCAGCTTTGAAACGCTGAAATATTACCGGGTGGATATGCCCATGCAGGAGAATATTCCCGGCAGCCTGACCAGCGGCAGTCCCATTGACTATTTCTCCTCCTATCAGGATTATTCCGCCGTGGTATACGGCCGGGGCGCGGCCTTTTTCCTGGCGCTGGATGAATGGCTGGAAAAGGGTGCGGATGATTTTCTGCGGGCCTATGCGGAGGAATTTGCTTTTTCCTTCGTTTCCCGGCAGGCGTTTGAGCAGTTTCTCAATCAGTATGCAGGGATGGATCTGACCCCCCTGATGCTGGATTATCTGGATACGGCGCATTAAGCGCACAATACCAAAGAAAGGGTGCTTTTTTCGATGAAACCCCAGGAATGCTGCGTACTCATTCCTTCCCTGTCGCCGGATGAAAGGCTGCCTGCCTATGTAAAGGAATTGATGGCGGCGGATTTCGGCCTGATTCTGGTGGTGGATGACGGCTCCAAGCCGGAATATCAGCCTATCTTCGATGAAATCGCCGGATGGGCGGGCTGCCATGTTCTGCATCATGATGTGAACCACGGCAAGGGCCAGGCCCTGCGCACCGGCTTTGAATACCTTAAGCGCCATACCGCCCTTCAGGGCGTGATCACCGCCGATTCCGACGGCCAGCATACCGTGCCGGATACCCTGAAGCTGGCGGCGGAATTGAGTGAGCGGGAGGAGCTATTGCTGGGCTCCCGGGATTTTTCCAGGAAAAATCCCCATGTGCCCCCCAAATCCCGGATGGGCAACCGCATCACCTCCTGCGTTTTCCGTCTGCTTTACGGCCAGTGGCTGCCCGATACCCAGACGGGCCTGCGCGCCTTTAACCGCAAGCTGATTGATATGATGCTGGGGGTCAAGGGCGATAGATTCGAATATGAAATGAATATGCTCATTCATTGCAGCAACCGGCAGCTGCCCATGCGCGCCATTACCATCGAAACGATTTATCTGGATGAAAACAAGGGCACCCATTTCCATCCCATCCGGGATTCCTGGCGGATTTACAGGCTGCTGCTGGGCTCCTTCCTGCGCTACAGCGCCTCCAGCATCATTTCCTTCCTGATTGACTACGCGGTGCTTTCGCTGCTGATGCTCTGGCTGCTGGAGGATGGCTTTATCACGGTGCTGGGCATTCAGTTCAGCTCCTCCGCCCTGGTGGCTACCCCCATTGCCCGGCTCTGCTCCGCCCCGGTGAATTTCCTGCTGAACAGGAATTTTGTTTTTAAGTCCGGGGCATCAAGGGGCGCGGCGGGGCGCTATATCGCCCTGGCTGTGGCCTCCCTTGTGGCAACCACGCTGATTTTTGCCTTCCTGGATCATTTCGTGCATACGAAGGTACTGCATATCCTGCTGAAAATGGTGATTGACGTGGCGGTGTACATGGTCAATTTCCGGATTCAGAAGGCCTGGGTATTCCCCGAAAACGATGCGTGAAGCGAAAGGAGAAAAAGATGAAGCTGTCTGTTCGGATTCTGCTGATTGCTCTTTGCGCCGCTCTGGTGCTGTCCATGCCTTTGGTGCTTTCCTCTCCGGTAATGCTGGGGGAGGCCCAGATGCTGCTGATGGAGGGCGAGGACGAAGGGCTGGCCTCCCTGCTTTTTGCCTCTGCCTGTGCGGAAGACACCGAGGAAATCCCCGAATACGCGCTGCCTGTTGATTTTACCCCCGGCTATGAGCCCAACCCCGCCCTGTTTACCGAGGCGGGCTATGAGGATGCTTCCATCCGCGTGCAGATGGAAACCCGGGAGGAGGGCGGCGTCATCTGGCGCATTGCCTGGGTGGAGATTGCCTCTCCCACCCAGCTGCGCACCGCCATCGCCGGCAAAAAGCTCACCTCCAAAACCACGGCCCGGGTGGCCGCCATGGCGGAAAAGAATTTTGCCATCGTGGCCATCAACGGCGATAATTTTGTGGATAATACCGCGGCCACCAGCTTTGAATACCGCATGGGCCAGAAGCTGCGCAATAAGAGCAACAAGCTGCGGGATATTCTGATCATCGATGAAAACGGCGATTTCCATACCTTCATCCGCTCTCAGGGCCTGGATGATTTCCTTGCCTCCGGGCATACCATCATCAACGCCTTTACCTTTGGCCCCGCGCTGGTCAGGGAGGGGGAAAGGCTGACCACCGACAAGGAATACAAATACAATCCCAACGGCCGGGAGCCCCGCTCCGCCATCGGGCAGCTGGATACGCTCAGCTATGTGATGGTGCTGGCCGAGGGACGCAATGAATCCTCCGGCGTAACCCATCAGGAGCTGGCGGATTTCATGTATTCCCTGGGCTGCCGGGAGGCCTATAACCTGGATGGCGGCGGCTCGGCGGCGATGGTATACAACGGCGAATATTATAACGGGCTTTCCAGCAGCGAGCGCTCGCTCAGCGATATTCTCTATTTCGCCACCGCCGTTGATCCCGATACCTGGAAAGAGTGAAGCCTATGTGGGAAGAAGCAACGAAAATCGCCCTGCCGGGGCTGGAGGTATACGCCTTCGGGCTCTTCTGCGCCCTGGGGGCGGTGCTGGCCCTGGCGGTGCTGGCCCTGCAGATGCGCAGGGAGCATATGCCCAAGGGCGCCCCGGCCCTGACCGGCTGCCTTTCCATGATCTGCGCCTTTCTGGCTTCCCGCCTGTTTTACGCGCTGCTGGATCGCTCCCTGGGGGGCATGATGCCTGTGAAGGGCTGGCTCATGGTTACGGCGGGGGGCTATTCCATGGCGGGCGCGCTGCTGGGCGGTGTGCTGGGGGCCGTGCTTTCGGGGAAAATCCTGCGGGTCAGCGCCCTGAAAATGGCCGATCTTATCGCCCCGGCGCTGATGCTCTTTGTGGCCTGTGAGCGGCTGGGGGAGGGCTATGTGCCCGATTTCGGCGTCAGCCGTCCGCTGCTGGGGGATGCCCTCAAGGGTTCCTTCCTGGCGGTGGAGGGGGATTACGATTGGTATCTGGCCACCTATCTATTGGAATCCTTTGCGGCGCTTGTCATCGCGCTGCTCCTGCTGCGGGATCTGGGCGCGGGAAGGCGGGCAGGGGACACGCTTTTTCTGGCCATGCTGCTTTACGGCGCTTCCCAGACCCTGCTGGAAAGCCTGCGCTATGACAGGCATCTGAGCTTTTCCTTCGTGGGCAGCCAGCATATCGCCGCCATGGTCATTCTGGGGGCGGCGGTGCTTCTGCTTGCGGCGCGGTGCTTTAAAAAGCGCCGGGGGCTGGCCCTGGCGGGGATCGTATCCGTGCTTGCAGCGGCAGGTCTGGGCGTGGGCCTGGAATTCATGATCGACCGGACGGAGATCAACCGGTATCTATTGTATCTGGTCTATGCGGCGCTGGTGGCCTGTCCCTGCTGGCTGGGAATCCGGCTGCGGAAGGAGGCGTGAAAGTGGAAAAGCACGAAATCGAAAGAATCAATGAATTGGCCCGGAAGAAAAAGACCGTGGGGCTGACCGGGGCGGAACTGGAGGAGCAGGCCGCCCTGCGCAGCCGCTATATCGCCGAATTCCGGGAAAGCGTGAGAAACACCCTGGATCAGGTGTATATCGAGCAGGAGGATGGCTCCTACAAGAAGCTGGAAAAGAAAAAGCCCCTCAATTAAGGTGGAAAAATGGCAAAGGCGGCGGGGAAAGAATTTGTGCTTGCTGTTTTTGTGCATTTCCTGTATAATATTCCTTGTTGCAAATAGCAAAACAGATTGGAGATGTTCCGTATGAAGAAAAAAGGATTATTGGCGCTGCTGTTGGCGGTTATGCTGCTCATGAGCGGCTGCACCCTGGTTGCTGTGGATGAAGAGGCGGATAACGCCCAGATCATCCTGGATGTGAATGGCACCACCGTCAATAAGGGTACCTTCAATTCCCTGGTGGAAAACACCCTGGCCCAGTATGAATACATGAATCAGATGTATTCCTATCTGGGCATGAGCGCCAGTTTCCCCACCGATACCGCTACCGTGCGGCAGGAGGTGCTTACCTCCAATATCCAGAATATCGTGGCCAATCTCAAGGCCAAGGAACTGGGTATGGATCAGCTTACCGAGGAAGAAACCGCCGAGGCTGAAGCGGCTGCCGAGGAAAGCTATGCCGCTTATCTGCAGCAGATCAATACCACCTACTTTGCCGACAGCGAGCTGGAGGATGAGGCGGCCCTGACCGCCCAGGCCGAAGCGTACATCGCTGAAAACGAGCTGGTGGGCAAGGAATACTTTGTGGATTCCGCCAAGCAGGAAAAGGCCCTGGAAAAGCTGCGGAATGAGACCGTCAAGGATGTGGCCGTGACGGAGGAGGAGCTGACCGCCGCGCTGGATGAAAAGGTGCAGACCGAAAAGGAAGACTACGCCACCAATCTCAGCTATTACGGTTCTTCCGTTAATGGCGGCGCTCAGGTCTATTACACCCCTGCCGGGTATCGGTATGTGAAGCATATTCTGGTGAAATTCACCGAAGAGGATTCTGCCGCCATTACCGAAAAGCAGACCGCCCTGAACACGGCGGAGGCCGCCCTTACCGACGCGAAGACCGCCCTTGAGGCCGCCGCTGAGGATGCGGATACCGCTGCCCTGCAGGCCGCCGCCGATGCCGCCCAGGCGACCCGGGATGAGGCCGCTGCCGCTCTGGAAAATGCCCAGGAGACCGCCCGCCAGAACATCAAGGCAAAGGTGGACGAAATCTATGCCCTGGCCACCGCCGAGGGTGCCGATTTCGATGCGCTGGTTGCCCAGTATAATGAGGATACCGGCATGCCCGCCGTGGGCTATGCCCTGTGCGAGGGCTATAGCTACTTCGTTTCCTCCTTCACCGCTGCCGGTATGGCCCTGGAAAATGTGGGCGATATCAGCGAGCCTGTGGAATCCACCTATGGCTACCATATCATGCAGTATAGCGCGGATATCCCCGAGGGCCCCGTCGCGCTGGACGCCGTCCGCGATACGCTGGAAACCGAAGTGCTGACCGAAAAGCAGGACGCCGCCTATAACACGGCCCTGGAACAGTGGGTCAGCGAAGCCGATGTGAAGACCTACACCGATCGCCTGAACTGACGGTGAAAAAACGAAATATTGCGAGAGGGTGCTTTTGATTTCAAAAGCACCCTCTCGCACTCTCCCGAAAACCGGGGACGGGACACGGTGGGAAATAATTGCGGGAGGGTGCTTTTGACGCAAAAGCATCCTCCTGCAATTATTTCCCCGTCCGCGTCTTCCATTGGGCGAAGCAGCGGCAGGCGGCGGCCAGGAGGGCGCAGGCGATGCCCGGGGCGATATAGTAGGGCAGGCGGCTGATCAGATACATAGAGAGCAGGAGCAGGCTATAGAGGGCATAGCGCGGGGCGCGGCGGCGATCCAGAATGGTAGCCAGCCATTTTCGGGCGGGGGGCCGGGCACGGCGGCGTTTGCCCAAAGCGATCAATTGCGCATCGGTGGCGGGGCTGGCCTGGCCAAAGAGCGCGATGAGCGCCCCCCGCTCCAGGAGGGTCACAGGGATTTCCCCCTCCGCCTGGCTTCTGGCGGCAGGCGAAATGCCGCAGGGCGCGCAGAGCAGGGCGCGCCCGGCCCCGGAAAGGCTGGCGGCGCGCTGAACGGATAAAACCCGTTCTGCTCCCAGGCTTGCTGCCATGGGCAATTGGGCAAAGGCGATGAGCAGCGTTTCCTCCCCCCGGGTGCAGAGGATGCCCTCGCTGCCCGAGCGCACAAGGCACATGGGCGAGCGCAGGGAAAGCAGCATGGCCGTTTCAAAATGCGCCTGCGCCGCCGGGGCGAGCAGCAGCCGCTCCAGGGCCAATTCCCCGCCGATGCGGGCGCGCAGCCGCTTTTCCTTTCGCCGCAGCCGGTCATCCCGGGTTTTCCTGCGCAGGAGGAGAATCATCAGATACAGGGCCAGCCCGGCGGAGAGGGCGGAGGCCCGGGTACCCCAGAGAAAAAAGAAAAAGCCCAGGGAAAGAAAAAGGGACAGCAAATGAAAGCCCAGGGCATCCATCCATTGGCTGATTTTTGTGCTGTGCAAATATTCCTGCATGGTTTTTTTGCGCCTCCCCTCTTTTCAGAATGCCCAAAATGCGCTATACTATGGGCAGGAGATGAGATTTTTGCGGCGATTGGGCGTATTGGGCGGTACCTTTGATCCGATTCACGAGGGGCATCTGATGCTGGCGCGGCAGGCCATCAGGGAGGCCGGGCTGGATCAGGCGGTGCTTATGCCCATGGCCCGTCCGGCCCATCGGGATACGGAGGCCGCCGCCCATCATCGCTATGCCATGTGCAGCCGGGCCGTTGAGGGGGAAAGGGATATTCTTCTTTCCCGGGCCGGCATGGAGGAAGAAAACCGGTATACGGTAGATACCCTGGATGCATTGCAGCGGGAATACCCGGATGCAGCCTTTACCTTTATCCTGGGCGCGGATAAATTGCCCTCTCTTCCCTACTGGCGGGGGGCGGAGCGATTATTTTCCTTCTGCGATTTCCTCTGCTTTCCCCGAACGGGCGTTTCGACGGAGGAAAGCCTGCTGAAGGCCCGGGCCGCAGGGGCGCGTGTGCGTCTGGCCCAGGCGGTCTGCCCGCCCTATTCCGCCTCGGTGCTGCGGGCGCAGCTGGCGCGGCTGGAGGATCCCGCCGGGCTCCCCCAGGGCGTATTATGGTATATCGCGGAAAACGGCCTGTATCAGCCCGATTGGCTGCCCCGGCTGCGGGAAATGATGAGCGCCCATCGCTTCAAGCATACCCTGGGCGTGCGCAAGGAGGCGCTGCGGCTGGCTGCGCTGCATGGCATTCCGCTGCTCAAGGCGGCTGCCGCCGGGCTGTTGCATGATTGCGCCAAGGGCATGCCCCAGGCGGAAATGGAAAAAATCGCCCGGGAGGGGCGGCTGGTTGCGGGGGAAGAGATGCTCTCCTCCGGCGCAATGCTCCATGGCCCGGTGGGCGCGTATGTGGCGCAGAAGCAATTCGGGATTCGGGATCAGGATGTTTTGAACGCCATTCGCAGCCATACCGTGGGCCGTCCCGGCATGAGCGCGCTGGAATTATGCATTTTCGTTGCCGATGCGGCAGAGGAGGGCCGGGAGCCCTATCCGGGGCTGGAGGAAATCCGCCTGCTTTCCCGGCATTCTCTGGCTGCCGCCGCGCTTTATTCCCTCCGAACCACCCGGGAATATGTGGAAAGGAGCGGCCGCCCCTTTTTCCCCATTGCCATTGAAACGGCGGCCTGGCTGGAAAAAAGCCTGACACCGGAAGAAAAAACGCTTATGGATCGTATCCATCAGAAATAAAGGAGGTACCTGGATGAACCCGAATGCATTGGCACAAAGGATTGCCCGCATCCTCTATGACAAAAAAGCGCTGGATATTGTGGTGCTGAACGTGGGGCATTTGACGGTGATTACCGATTATATGGTGATTGCCTCCGGCCGCTCCTCCCTGCAGGTGAAGGCCCTGGCGGATGATGTGGATGACGCCATGGCCATGGAGGGCATTCCCCTGCGCGCCCGGGAGGGAGCGGGGGAGGGCCGCTGGATCGTGCTGGATTTCGGCACGGTGCTGGTGCATATTTTCCATCCGGAGGATCGCCAGTTTTACCATCTGGAGCGGCTATGGGAGGATGGGCAGAATCGCATGGCCCTGCCCTTCCTGGAAGAGGAAGATAAACCCCAATGAATATACAGATTTATGCGTTCAAGCGTAATTTCGATACCCAGAAGGCCGAGCGATTTTTTAAGGAAAGGCAGATTCCCTATCAGCTGCTGGATCTGAAAAAGCATAAGCTGGGCCAGCGGGAGCTTTCCCTTTTTGCCCGGCGGCTGGGGGCGGAAAACCTGGTGGACAGGCAGAACCCCGATGCCCTCTCCCATCCCGTGGCCCATACGGATGACGCGGCCTATATCCTGGAATGCCTGGCGGAGCAGCCCCGCTTTCTGCGCACGCCTATCGTCCGGAACGGCGAACAGGTGACGCTGGGCGCGGACGAGGGCACCTGGGAGGAATGGCTGAAAAAGGGCTGAGGGAAGGAGAGACGGGGATTTTTTTGCGGGAGGATGCTTATGCGTCAAAAGCACCCTACCGCGCCCTCCCGAAAACCGGCTCTGGATGGATCATGGCGTGGGAAAACCGGGCTGGATGCCAGAGCAGCAAAAGAGGCGGGGATATTTGCGGGAGAACGATTCTTTGCGATCAAGGAACGGTTTCCCGTGCCCTCCTGGAAAGCGGCGCCGGATGGCCTGTGCGCGAAGCCTGTTTAGGCGGCTGCCAGCCCGGCGAAAAGAAATAGCAGCTTGAAAAACGACAGCAATGCCTTCACGTTTGGCGGGGACATTGCTGTTTTGCTTCATTCAGGGGCGGTTTTCGGGAGGGTGCTTTTGACGCAGAAGCGCTCTCCGGCAAATATCTTTTTTGAAAAGCAAAATGAAATGGAGGAATTGGCATGGTTCATTATGATCTGCTCATCCGGGGCGGATGGGTGATTGATCCCGAAAATGGTCTGGATGGGCAGGCGGATGCGGCGGTTTCCCGGGGGAAGATTGCGGCGGTGGGCGATTTAGGGGGCGCATCGGCGGAGCAGGAGATTGACGCCCGGGGCTGTCTTGTGCTGCCCGGGCTGATTGATTCCCATTGCCATCTGGCCCCGCTTTCCGCCATCGGCGTGCCGGCGGATGCCTTCTGCTTCCCCTCCGGGGTGACCACGGCGGTGGATGCGGGCAGCGCGGGCAGCGCCAATTATGAATTGCTGCGGCCGGGGATGATGTATGCCCGGACGGGGCAGCGGGTTTTTCTGCATGTCTGCCCCTCGGGGCTGGCGGGCTTTCGGGCACAGGTGGAAAATATTGATCCCGCCTGCTTTGATGCGGCCTCGCTCAAGCGATTAAAGGAAAAATACCCATCGGAAATCGTGGGCCTGAAAATCCGGGTAGGGCGGGAAACCAACCGGGATATGGGCTTTGCGCCCCTGCGCCGGGCCCGGGAAATTGCCGGGGAAATGCGGCTTCCGCTGATGGTGCATTGCACCGATCCCGCCCTTTCCATGGCGGAGATTCTTTCCTGCCTGGAAAAGGGGGATATCATCACCCATCCCTATCACGGCCATGGCCGCACGCTGATGGAGGCGGGGGGCATGGAGGCACTGGCGGCAGCCAGAGAGCGGGGCGTATATCTGGATGTAGGGGATGCGGGCCGCCATATCTCCTTTGCCGTCATGCGGGAGGCCCTCCGCCGGGGCCTGACCCCCGATACCATCAGCACCGATGCCACCGAGCGGGGCTTCTTTAATAAGCGCACGGCCTTCAGCCTGCCCTTCTGCATGTCCAAATGGCTGAATCTGGGCATGCCGCTTTCCTGGGCCGTGGCCTGCGTAACCCGGAATGCCGCCCGGATGCTGGGCCTTTCCGGGCAGGCCGGGGCGCTTACCCCGGGCATGGCGGCGGATATCGCCGTTTTCCGCTTGGAGGAAGCCGATATGGAATTCCGGGACGGGGTGGGGGAATGCCTCCGGGGAAGAAAAATTCTGCATCCGCTGCTGACGGTGAAGGGCGGCGCGGTGGTATACCGGGATATTCTTTTCTGATGCGGGGCGGCATTTGTCCCTTTCTCAGGAAAAAAATGATAATTTCGGGTAATATATCGAATTATAGATATGGCGTATAAAATCTTAAAATTAGGATATTGCCTGAATTTATCATGAAAGATAAAATGATAGATGGGAAAACCCCTTGAACTGATCAACAATTGATAGAAAGAAGGCACCAACTCATGCTGAATTACAAGGTCAAGATCGGTCTGGCTCCCATGCGTCGCGATGTTACCCCCCGCCCCGGCATTTTTAACTGGGAAAAGGCGGAGGAGCGCGGCCACAAGTGCGTGGATTACATTAAGAAGCATTTCGCCTCCGAAAACGTGTCCTTCGTGGATCTGGAAGGCATCAACGCCGTGGATGTTATGTATAACGAAGCGGATGCCGAAAAGGTGATCGAGCGCTTCAATGCCGAAAAGGTGGACGCCGTTTTCCTGATCAACTGCAACTTCGGCAATGAGGAAATCGGCGCGATCGTGGGCCGCGGCGTGGGCAAGCCCGTGTGCATCTGGGCCCCCATGGATGATTCCTTCCTGCCCGACGGCACCCGCTATACCGACAGCCAGTGCGGCCTCTTTGGCGTCAGCCGGCAATTGCAGCGCTATCATGTGCCCTTCTCCTACATCGAAACCTCTACCGTGGACAGCGATACCTTCGCCCAGGGCTTTAAGAAATTCGTTTCCGTTGCCTGCATGGTGAAGAATTTCCGCGGCATGCGCATTGCCCAGGTCGGCATGCGGCCCAAGCCCTTCAATTCCGTTATCTTCAATGAAGGCGAACTGATGGAAAAATTCGGCCTGCAGGTGATCCCCGTGAATATGGCGGTGGTCATTGACAAATACAATCAGATCCTCAGGGAAAACGATGCCGAGCTGGAAGAGGGTGCCAAGATGCTCCTTTCCCGCTATGAAATGGATGATCTGACGCCCCCCCTGCTCAAGAAGGTCTATGCCTTCGTGCTTCTGTTTCAGTGGGTGTTCAAGAATTACAATGTGCAGGCCGTTTCCGCCGAATGCTGGACTGCCATGCAGCTGGGCGTAGGCGCGATGCCCTGCACCGCCTATTCCGTGCTGGCCGATATGGGCTATATCATCTCCTGCGAAAGCGATATGCACGGCGCCATCACCATGGCCCTGCTCTCCTGCGCTTCCCTGGGCAAGAAGATCCCCTTCTTCGGCGAATTCACCGTCCGTCATCCCGAAAACAAGAATGCCGAGCTGCTCTGGCATTGCGGCCCCTTCGCCTACAGCCTCAAGGATGATAAGACGCCCTGCAAGAATGTGAACATGCGCCAGTGGTTCCAGGTGAAGAAGGGCGAATATACCGTTTCCCGCATGGATCAGGATAACGGCACCTACACCCTGCTGGCCGGTACCTGCAAATCCACCGAGGGCCCCTACACCTTCGGCACCTATCTCTGGGCCGAATTCGAAAATCTGGCTGCCTGGGAAAAGAAGCTGGTGGAAGGCCCCTACATCCATCATATGGCTGAAATCGAGGGCGATTACACCGAAGAATTGGCCGAATTCTGCAAGTATGTGCCCGGCCTGACCCTGGATACCGTAAAATAATCTGTCTGCACGCCCCGACGCTCCCTTGGGGGAACGCCGGGGCCGCGCATGCAGCATCATAAAGGGGGATATACAATAATGCTTACCAACATGAAAACCCTGCTGGAAATCGCGGAAAAGAATAACTGCGCCATCCCTGCCTTCAATGCCTATAACGGCGAAACCGCCCTGGGCATCATCAAGGCCGCCGAGGAAGCCAACGCCTGCGTCATCATCCAGATGTACAGCCGTCTGTTCATGAGCGAGGAGGCCGAATTCGTTTCTCCCAGCATCGTGGCGGCGGCCCATCGCTCCAAGGTGAAGATCTGCTATCATCTGGATCACGGCTCCTGCGATGAAGCGGTGTACCGCGCCGTAAAGTATGGCTGCTCCAGCATCATGCGCGATGCCAGCGCCCTGCCCATGGAAGAAAATATCGCGGTGATGAAGAATATCACCCACTACATGCATGATCTGGGCATCGATGTGGAAGCCGAGCTGGGCCATGTGGGCTTTGCCAAGGATGGCGTCAGCACCGATTACACCAAGGTGGATGAGGCCAAGCGCTTCTGCGAGGAAACCGGCGTGGACGCCCTGGCTGTTGCCGTGGGCACCGCCCATGGCCATTACAAGCAGGCCCCCGTGCTGGCCCTGGATCGCATTAAGGAACTGCATGATGCCATTCCCGCGGCCCTGGTTCTCCATGGCGGCAGCGGCGTGCCCGATGATCAGATCGTGGCCAGCATCAAGGCCGGTATCCGCAAGATCAATTTCGGCACCGATGTGTGCCTGGCCTTCCTGGACGAAGTGCGCCGGGTGGATTCCTCCATCATCGGCGTGGATACCTTCATGAAGGAGCCCGTGCAGGCTGTGAAGCGCTTTGCGCTGGAAAAGATCAAGCTGCTGGGCGCGGAGGGCACCAATGCGTAACGATTATCCGCAGGTCGTGGGCATCGGCTCCACGGTATATGACACCCTGATGGTGGTGGATGGCTTCCCTCAGGAGGACACCAAAATGCAGGGTGTGGAAACCAAGGTTCAGGGCGGCGGCCCCTGCGCCACGGCCCTGGTCGCCGCGCAGAAGCTGGGCGTTTCCGCTGCTTATATGGGCACCATCGGGGATGACCCCTTTGGCACCTTCATGATGGATGATCTGAAAAAATGGCATGTCAGCACCGAATTTGTAAAGGTCATTCCCGATACCGTCAGCTTCCATGCGGTGGTGCTGCTGAACCAGAAGACAGCCAGCCGCACCTGCGTCTGGAATAAGGGCACGGTGGCCGCCCCCACGGCGGAGGATCTGGATGAGGAAGCGCTGCGGAATGCCAAGGTGCTGCATCTGGACGGGCATATGCTGGATGCCGCCATCTATGCCGCGAAAAAATGCAGGGAATGGGGCGTAAAGGTATCCCATGATGCCGGCGGCACTTATCCCGGCATCGAAAAGCTGATGCCCTATGTGGATTGGCTGATCCCCTCCGAGGAATTCGCGCTGAAAATGACCGGCGCGGCCACGGCGGAGGAAGCGGCGCAGAAGCTGTATGAAACCTATCACCCCGAACTGGTGGTGCTGACCCAGGGCGTCAAGGGCGGCATTCTGCTGGATGAAAAGGGCCTGCGCCATTATGACAGCTACCGGGTGGAGGTCAAGGATTCCAATGGCTGCGGCGATACCTTCCACGGCGCGTTCGTGGCGGGCAAAATCCACGGCCTTTCCAATGACGACGCCTGCAAATATGCCAGCGCCGCCGCCGCTATCAAATGCACCCGTCTGGGCGCGCGCTACGGCATGGCCAATGATGCGGAATGCCGTGCCTTCCTGAAGGAAAGGGGCGTTGAACTGTGAGTCTGGTAACCATTAAGAGCGAGAAAATCACCGCCGTGATTTCCACCCGGGGCGCGGAAATCCAGTCCATCGTGGATCAGAGCGGCCGGGAATATATCTGGCAGCGCGATCCCGCCTTCTGGCCGGGCTGCGCGCCCATCCTCTTCCCCGTGGCCGGCGGCCTGCGGGAGGATCGCTATGAATGGGAGGGCAAAAGCTATCCCATGCCCAAGCACGGCTATGTCCGCCAGCTGGAATGGCATCTGGAGGAGCAGAAGGAGAACCGGGCGGTTTTCCTGATGCAGCAGAAGCATGAGGGCTTCCCCTGGGAATATGACCTGCGGGCCATCTTTTCTGCGGAAGGCGCCACCCTCAGCGTTTCCTATGAGATGACCAGCCGGGATGAGCGCCCCTTCTGCTTCAGCTTCGGCGCGCATGAGGCCTATGCCACCCCCGAAGGCATCGAGGATTACGAAATCGTATTTGATGAGGCGGAAACCCTGGCTAATTATGTGCTGGATGGCAACCTCATCAAGCGGGAGCCGGTGATCATGGCGGAAAATGCCCGGACGCTGCCCCTCAAATATGAATACTTTGCCGTGGACGCGCTGGTTTTCCGTACCCTCAAGAGCCGCGGCGTGACCCTTCGCGGCGGCAAGGAGCAGCGCACCGTGCGGGTGGAATTCCCCGAGCATCCCGTCTGCATGTTCTGGACCAAGCCCGGCGCGGGCTACATCTGCATCGAGCCCTGGTGCAATGCCCCCGATTTTGTGGATGCCGATTTCCGCATCGATCAGAAGCCCGGCTTTATGCGCCTTGAAAAGGGCCAGAGCGTTACCCGCCGCCATACCATCACGGTGGGCTGAGGAGGAATTGATATGGCTGATATGCTGACCATCCTGCGGGAAAAGAACCCCGGGATTCCCTTCTATTCCGTTCTTGATCCCGAATTTAAGCCCTATGGCCGGGTGATCGAAATGGATGCTTCCTCTCTGGTGGAGGAGGCGGATAAGGTGGCCATGCCCGAAAGCGGCAGCAAATATGTGCCCGATCTGCCCGCGCTGGAGGCGCTGCCCATTTTTGAAACGGTCAAAAATGATCTGCGCGGCCAGGGCAGCTGCCAGATTGGCTATTGCTGGGGCTATTCCAATAAGCTCAACTGCCTGGAATATCACCGGGCCAGCGAGCATAATATTGCGGTTACCGATATGGTGCTTCTGCTTGCGCAGCAGCAGGATATGGAGGGGCTGGAGCTTTCCTGCGATAAGATCAAGGCCTTCTATTTCCCCAAGGGAACCGTGATTGAGGTCTATGCCACCACGCTGCATTTCTGCCCCTGCCAGGTGCAGGACGCGGGCTTCAAGTGCATCGTGGTTCTGCCCCGGGGCACCAATCATCCCCTGGAGGGCGAAAAGCCCGCCCTGGGCGATGGCCGGCTTCTCTGGGCCAAGGATAAGTGGCTCATCGCCCATCCCGATGCCCCCGCGGTTTCCCGCGGCGCGTATCCCGGGCTGCATGGCGAAAACTATACGATCAATTACTAAGGAGTGATATTATGGAACTGAAAGCGTTTATGCCGGGTATGATCCTGGATGAGCTGGCGGACGCCGTAGGCGGATACGAAAACGTATCCATGGAAATGAGCGACCGCGCGACCTATGGCGTGGACTATTTCTGGGTGGGCCGTATGTGGCAGGATCGCGGCGAAGTGCCCCCCATGCCCGATTGGATTGTGCGCCCCGCCTCTGCCCAGGAGGTATCCAAGGTTCTCAAGATCGCCAATTATTATAAGGTGCCCGTCCATATCTGGGGCGGCGGCTCTGGCTCTCAGGGCGGCGCGCTGCCCATGAGCGGCGGCATCATGATGGATATGAAGCGGATGAACAAGCTCATCGAAATCGATGAGGTTTCCCGCACCATCACCGCCGAGGCCGGCATGATCTTCCAGCAGCTGGAATGGTATGCCAATGAAAAGGGCTTCTCCTGCCAGCATATCCCCTCCTGCCTCACCTGCGGCACCATCGGCGGCGCGCTGGGCCATCGCGGCATCGGCATCATGTCCACCAAGTACGGCAAGATCGATGATCAGTGCATCAGCATGGAAGTGGTTCTGCCCAACGGCGATATCATCAATACCCTGCCCGTGCCCAAGCATGCGGCCGGCCCCGATCTCAACCAGGTCTTCATCGGCTCCGAGGGCACCCTGGGCGTAATCACCAAGGCCACCTTCAAGCTCTTTGAGCAGCCCGAGGATCGCCAGTTCCGCGCCTTCCTCTTCCCCGATATGAATTCGGGCTACATGGCGGGCCGCGATATTATGCAGAAGGTGAAGCCCTCCATCCTGCGCTTCTATGACGAGGCCGAATCCGGCTCCATCATCAAGAAGATTCTGGGCTTTGAGGCCCCCGGCTGCTTCATGAATCTGGCCATCGAGGGCATCAAGCGCATCGTCGATATCGAGATGGAAATCATTCTTGAGATCGTCGAAAAATGGGGCGGCAAGGATCTGGGCAGCGATTACGGCGAAAAGTGGTTCGAAAACCGCATCACCTTCTTCTATCCCGGCCATATCATGGATATCCCCCAGATGTTCGGCACCATGGATACCGTGGCCACCTATGCCAACATTGAAAAGATCTATCGCGCCATGAAGAAGGTCATCAACGAAAAATTCCCCTTCGTGCGCTATATTTCCCACTCCAGCCACTGGTATGAATGGGGCTGCATGAATTATACCCGCTTCATCGTTGAGCCCAAGGATGTGCCCCAGGATCCCGAAGCGGCCCGCCGCCTGCACAATGAAATCTGGAATGCCGGCGTGCGCGCTGCCATGGAAAACGGCGGCGTGATCAACGATCATCACGGCATCGGCCTGAAGCTGTCCCGTCTGATGAAGGAGCAGTATGGCCCCGCCATGCAGGTGATGGAAGCGCTGAAAAAGCAGCTGGATCCCAATGGCATCATGAACCCCTACAAGCTGGGTCTGTAAGAGGAGGGTACAAACAAGATGTTCAGTGAAAAAGCGAAAAAGCATGCAGACGCCTGCCGCTTCTGCTATATGTGCCGTCACCTGTGCCCCATCGAATTGGTTACCGGCAAGGAAAATAATACCCCCCGCGCCAAGGGCCTGCAGGTGAGCATGATGGAGCGCGGCATGAAGATGGATAAGGGCTGCGCCGTTACCATGTATGAATGCCTGCTGTGCGGCGCCTGCACCGCCGACTGCGTTACCGGCTTTGATCCCCTGGTGTTCATCCGGGAAGCCCGCTCCCAGGCCATGCTCAACGGCCTTACGCCCGATTTCGCCCAGAAGGTGATCGATCATCTCACCGCCACCGGCAATCCCTACGGCGCCACCGAGAGCAAGGTCAATTACGATGGCATCGCCCAGACCGGCGATACCCTGGTATGGCTGGGCAACGCGGCCCGCTATGCGGTAAGCGATGTGGCCGAGGCGCTCTTTGCCATCCTGAAGAAGGCTGGCGTTGCCTTTGCCGCCCTGAAGGATGAGCCCGCCTCCGGCTGCGAGCTGGGCGATATGATCGGCCAGTTGGAGGATGTGCGCATCCAGGCCAAGGCCGCTGCGGAAGCCATTGCCAGGACCGGGGCCAAGAAGGTAATCGTGCTGGATAGCCATGACGCCGCCTTCTTCCTGCATGAATGCAAGGATTGGGGCATCGAGCTGCCCGAAATCGTCACCGCCACCTCCTTTGTGCTGGATCTGATCAAGGAAGGCAAGATCAATCCCGCCAAGAAGGCCGAAGTGGTTTCCTATCATGATGCGGCCCGTCTGGGCCGTGATCTGACCGAACTGGAGCCCGCCCGCCAGATCATCGCCGCCATGGGTGCTGAACTGCACGAAGTGTATCTCAACGAAAAGGACAATAAGAACCCCGAAAACAAGGCCTGCGGTTCCTTTGTCCGCGCCCGGGAATGCGGCTCCTCCATCATGGGCCAGATGCGGCCCGAGCTGTCCGTGAAGCTGTGCGAGGCCCGCTACAGCGATCTGATGCGCACCGATTCCCGCATCATGATCGCCGCCGATCCCCAGGCCACGGAGGCGCTGCGCCGCTCCATTCCTGAGGGAGTGGAATATCGCGATCTGTTCGTGATGCTCAGCCAGCGCATCTAAGTAATTCCGGGCGGTGCGGGAGGCCCTCTTTCCGCACCGCCCTTTGCCGTTTTCCCTGCTTCCCCCCCTGCTTTTTCGGGCCATACGCCATCCCTCTTCGGGCGTGCCAGCCCGAAAAGATGAAAATAGTGAATCGCATGGGCAATCGCTCATGAAGCCCCGAAAAAAACGGGCGGAAGCCAGGCTTGCGGCGGGATCGGATCGATCCCACGGGAAGCATCAATCCGGGAAAGGTGATGAAAAATGAAAGCAATCGATATTCCCTTCGGCAAGGGAAAGCAGACCCTTCATGTGGCAAAGGAGCGGCTCAGGGCCGTGCTGACCCCTCAGCATGAAGATAAGGCCCAAGAGCCGGAAGCCCTGATTGTGGAAAGGGCGCTGGAAAATCCCATCGGCTCGCCGCGTCTTTCCGAAATCTGCCGGGATAAGAAAAATATCCTGCTGATTACCAGCGATCATACCCGCCCCGTGCCCAGCCGGGTGACCTTGCCGCCCTTCCTTCGGGAAATTCGCCGGGGCAATCCCCAGGCCCAGATCACCATCCTGATCGCCACCGGCATGCATCGCCCCACCACGGAGGCCGAGCTGCGCGCCAAGATGGGCGATGAAATCGTGGATCGGGAAAAAATCATCGTGCATTATGCGATGAAGGAAAGCGATATGGCCTTTTTCGGCATGCTTCCCTCCGGCGGCGAGCTTTGGCTGAATCATCTGGTGGGGGAGAGCGATCTGGTGGTGGCCGAGGGCTTTATCGAGCCGCATTTCTTCGCCGGTTTTTCCGGCGGCCGCAAGAGCATTCTGCCCGGGGTGGCGGCGCGGAAAACGGTGCTGTATAATCATAACGCCCGCTTCCTCAAAAGCCCGCTGGCCCGGCAGGGCAGCCTGCAGGGCAATCCCATCCATCGGGATATGCTCTTTGCCGCCCGGCAGGCGGGGCTGGCCTTTATTCTCAATGTGCTGATCGATGGGGAAAAGCGCGTCATCGCCGCGGTATCCGGCGAGGTGGAAGCGGCCCATGAGGCCGGCTGCGCCCTCTCCCGGAAGCTGACCCAGGTGCAGGCGGCGGAGGCGGATATTGCCGTGACCTCAAACGGCGGCTATCCTTTGGATCAGAATGTGTATCAGGCGGTCAAGGGCATGACGGCGGCGGAGGCCTGCGTGCGGCAGGGCGGCGCGATTATTATGTGCGCGGCTCTGGGCGACGGCGCGGGCGGCGATGATTTCTATCATTGGTTCGCCGATCGGGAAAATCCCCGGGCGGTGGCCCGGGATATTGAAAAAATCCCGCCGGAGGAAACCCGGATGGATCAATGGGAGGCCCAGATGCTGGCCCGGGTGCTTTGCAGGGCGGATTGCTATTTCGTTACCGGCGAAGAAAACCGGCAGCTGATTGAAAGCATGCACATGCATTGGGCCCCCGATGCCGATACGGCGCTGCGGGCCGCCAGCGAAAGGCTGGGCGAACATGCATCGGTTACCGTGATCCCCGATGGGGTGGGCGTGATCGTCAGCAGCGAAGGAAAGGAAGAAAGCATATGAAATATTTTATGGGCGTAGACTTTGGCGGCAGCTCCTCCAAGGCAACGCTGCTGGGCGAGGATGGCAGGGTATATGCCACCGCCAGCTGCGAATACCCCACCTATTACCCCGAAAACGGCTGGGCCGAGCAGGATGCGGATGACAGCTATGACGCGCTGGTCAAGAATATCCGGGGGCTGATGGAAAAAACCGGCATCGCCCCGGAGGATGTGGCTGCCCTTTCTCTGGATGCCGCCACCCATACCGCCGTGCTTCTGGATGCCAGGGATCGGCCCCTGCGCCGGGCCATTTACTGGACGGATACCCGCTCCGCCGCCCAGGCTGCCTTCCTCAAAAAGGAGATGGGCCCGGAAATCATCGAGGAATGCTATAACAGCGTTTCCAGCCTCTGGACGCTGCCCCAGCTGATGTGGCTGAAGGAAAACGAGCCCGAAACCATCCGGAATACGAAAAAGGTGCTGGCGGTTAAGGATTATGTGCGCTTCCGCCTGACCGGGGATTATGTGACCGATTCCATCGAGGCCATGGGCTTTCTTCTGCTGGACGCCAGGAAAAACAAATGGTCTGAGCGGCTGTGCGGCCTGGCGGGCATCGATCCGGCCATCATGCCGGAAATTATGGATCCCATGCAGAAAATTTCTCCCCTCTGCCCCAAGGCCCAGGCGGATACCGGCCTGACGGAAAAGACCATGGTGATCGTGGGTGCCACCGATACCGTGATGGAGGTTTATGCCGCCGGGGCCGTAAAGCCCGGACAGGCCACCGTGAAGCTGGCTACCGCCGGGCGCATCTGCCCCATTACCGATCATGAGGTGGTGGATCCCCGGCTGGTGACCTATCGCCATGTGGTCAAGGGCCTTTGGTATCCCGGCACCGCCACCAAATCCTGCGCCGCCTCCAATCGCTGGTATCGGGATACCTTTGGCGGCAATTTCACCGAAATGAGCGCGGCGGCGGCTACCGTGGCCCGGGGCTGCGAGGGGCTCTTCTTCCATCCCTATCTGCAGGGCGAAATCACCCCCTATCTGGATGATAAGCTGCGGGCCAGCTTTACCGGCGCTGCGGGCTTCCATACCAAGGCGCATTTCAATCGCGCCGTGCTGGAGGGCGTGGCCTATTCCATGAAGGATTGCTTTGATACCCTCCGCTCCATGCAGATCGCCCCCACGGAGGCCGTGGCTATCGGCGGCGGCGCAAAATCCGATCTTTGGCGGCAGATTCTATCCGATATGCTCAATATCCCCCTGCAGACGGTGGAAAACGTGGATAGCTCCCTGGGCAGCGCCATGATGGCCGGTGTGGCCGCAGGCGCCTTTGCCAGCCATGAGGACGCGGTGGCCAAATGCGTCCGGGTTACCGGCGTCACCCTGCCCGATCCCGAGGGCGCGGCCTTCTATGATCGCCAGTTCGGCCTCTATCGCCGGATTCAGGCGGCGCTGGCCCCCATCTATCATGATTTATAAGGACTGTGAAGGATGCTCAGAATTCTTGTCTGCTTAAAGCAGGTGCCCGATACCACCGAGGTGAAGCTTTCCAGCAGCCTGACCCTGCAGCGGGATTTTGTGGCCCAGGTCATGAATCCTGCCGATGAGAGCGCGCTGGAATTGGGGCTGCAGCTGCGGGATATGCACGCCGGGCATCTGACGGTGATAACCATGGGCCCCGCCCGCACCGAAACCATGCTGCGGGAGGCCCTTTCCCGGGGCGCGGATGAGGCCGTGCAATTGACCGACCCCGCCTTTGCCGGGGCCGATACCCTGGTGACCGCCCAATGCCTGACGGCGGCGGCAAAGCACCTGGGCGGCTTTGATCTGATTCTCTGCGGCCGCAGGGCCGTGGATGGGGAAACCGGCCAGGTGGGCCCCATGATGGCTGCCATGCTGGATATCCCCTGCGTTGCCAATATCACCGGGGCCGCGATGGAAAACGGCATGCTGGAGGCCCGGCAATTGACCGAGGACGGCGTGCAGACCTGGCAAACGCCCCTGCCCGCGCTGGTAACGCTGTGCGAATGGAGCCATCGGCTGCGCCTGCCCACCCTTCTGGGCCTGAAGCGGGCGGCCGCTGCCCCGGTGCGCCGCTATACGCCTGCCGATCTTGCCATTGCATCCTGCGGGCTCAAGGCCTCGCCCACCCGGGTGACTCGGGTTTCCTCTTCGCCGGTGGGGGTCAGGCCCTGCAAAAAAATATCCCTGGAATCGGTGATCCGGGCGCTGGAGGAAGGGGGCCTGCTGCCGTGAAAATCGTGGTGATCTGCGAAAATCTGGGCGATTCGCCCCTGGAATTGATCGGTAAGGCCCGCGCTATCGCCCCGGATGCCCACATCATTGCCCTTTACGAAAACGAAAACGCGCCCCTGGCCCGCTATCATGCCTGCGGTGCGAATGAGGCGCTGGGCATTGGCCCCTGCGGGGATGACTGCGCCCAGGGCAGCCGGATTGCCGAGGCTATCCGGCGCATCGCCCCCGATTCCGTGCTGTTTCCCGCCACGGTGCGGGGCCGGTTCCTTTCCGGCTGGGTGGCCGCCCGGCTGGAAACGGGCCTGACGGCGGATTGCACCGAGCTGATGCTCACCCAGGAGGGGCTGCTCAAGCAGGTGCGCCCCGCCTTTGGCGGCAATCTGACGGCGGAGATTCTCTGCCGGGAGAAGCGGCCGCAGATGGCTTCCGTCCGTCCCGGCGTGTTTACCGTGCGGGAGGATCAGGCCCCGGAAGCGCCCCTGAAAAGCGGCGTGCTTTCCCTTGCGCCGGTGCTGGAAAGGATGAAAAAAATAGCCTTCCAGCCGGTGGAAAATGATGTATCCCTGCAAAGCGCCCAGGTGGTGATTGCAGGCGGCAAGGGCATCGGCAGCAGAAAGGGCTTTGAAAAGCTCTTTGAATTGGCCCGGCTGCTGGGCGGCGCGGTGGGCGCAACCCGCAGCGCGGTGGATGCGGGGTATATCCCCTATGCCCATCAGATCGGTCAGACCGGCGTGACCATCCATCCCGTTTTGTATATCGGCTTTGGCATCAGCGGCCTGGTGCAGCATACGGTGGGCATGAACAGCGCCGATACCGTGGTGGCCGTCAATACGGATCGCAACGCGCCCATTTTCTCCTGTGCGGATTATGGCATCATCGCCGATTGGGAAATCACCATCGACGCATTGATACAGTATTTGAAGGAAAGGAAGAATGCAAAATGAATTACAAAAAGACCTATACCCCTGCCAATGGCTACACCCCTCTGTGCAAGATTGGCGAATGCTCCCTGAAGGATCTGGAATTCGGCATCATCGAATTGACCCCCGGCCAGAAGCTGGATTTTGATACCGAAAACAAGGAAACGGCCTTCATCATTCTCTGGGGCAGCGCCTGCTTTGCCGCCAAGGGCGTGGATTATGGCAAGCTGGGTGTGCGCGCCACCGTCTTTGCCAGTCCCAAGGCCGAATGCTTCTATGCCGGCCGCAATACCAAGGTGGAAATCACCGCCGTGCATAATGTGAAGATCGCCGTCTGCGCCACGCCCCTGGATGTGGACACCGAGCCCCAGGCCATCCATCAGGATGCCGTGCGGGTGACCCGCCTGGGCGTGAAGCCCTGGGAGCGGGATACCAGCTTCATCGTGGATGGCACCACCAACGCCAAGAAGCTGACCATCGGCGAGGCCTATTGCACCCCCGGCAACTGGGCCGGCTTCCCGCCCCACAAGCATGATGTGGATGATATGCCCCGTGAATGCGTGGCGGAAGAGGTGTATTATTTCCTCTTTGATCCCCAGCAGGGCTTCGGCGTGCAGTGCCTGTATACCGCTGACGGCGAAATCGATGAGGCGTACCGCGTAAAGAATGACGAGCTGGTGGAATTCCCCTACGGCTATCATACCACCGTCAGCGCCCCCGGCTACAATACCTATTTCCTGTGGCTGATGGCTGGCAAGCATCAGGGCTTCTGCCGCGTCAATGACCCCGATCATGCCTGGGTCAGCGCCGTGGAAAACATGGTCAAGAAGATGTAAGAAGGGCGCGCCCCGGGCGGAAGCGCCTGGCCTGCGGCTTTTCATGCAAAGGGCCCCTCGCTGTCTTTTGGACGGCGAAGGGCCTTTTTTGATTGTCCGGATGTTCGGGGGCGCGGCGGATTATTTCCCGATCCTGCGCCAGCACAGCGCCCAGTCATATCTGGCGGGGTAAATCCTTTCCATCTCCTGCAGGCATTCGTTTTTTGCTTTTTCCCGCAGCGCTGCATCCTCAATTTCATCCAGGGCGGGCAGCACATCCGGGGAGAGAAGGAGAAAATAATCGGTATCAATTTCTGTCAGCGCGCCGCGATTATAGGCGTTTACATTGTATCGGGCGATCTGCAGATCCACATTGGAATAATTAAGCACCAGCCAGCTAAGGAGAATAAAGGCCGTCAGCGGCACGGAAAGCCGAAAGCCGGGCAGGAAGCAGCGCGCCAGCGAAAGCAGCAACGCCGCAAAAATGACCGCCATGCCAAAGAACGTGGTCATCCGCAGCACGGAAAGGCCGTAGGCCTGGATATACAGCCGCATCCGGAAAAAGGCGGAAAAATCAATGATCATCGTCAGCACCGCCACCGCGCCGCAAAGAATCCGCAGGCTCCGCTGCCGGGGAAACAGGGAAAGGACGGGCAGAATCAGCGCCAGCGTCAGAAAGGCCAGCAGCACCAATTGGAAAAAGCCGCTGCGGGCATATTCCGCATAGCCCCCGGCCAGCAGCGCCGTTTCCTGGCCGCCGAAAAGATAGCGGATCTGCACATAGACAAACAGCGCATACACCATCGCCAGCACCGAAAGCACCATGGCAAAGGGCAGGGCGGGCCATGACGGTCTTTGGGGGGCGGAAAGCGGCTGGTGGACAAGCACCGCGCTGCAGAGCAGGGAAAAGAGCATCAGCCCGCCAAGCAGCGTCAGCATCAGCCGGAAAAGCAAAACGCCATCCATTTGATCCAGCTTCTCTGCGGCCCCGCTGAGCATGCCGCCAAAGACGGTATCCGCGCTGCTGAGCAGGGCAAGCGCCGCAGCCGCCGCTGCCAGCGAAAGCACCGCCCCCGCCCCTACCCCGGCAAAGCGCCGGTGATCCGCATGAAGAGCGGCGGAAAAGGCGCGGAAGGGCAGGGAAACATGGGCAAAGCAGCCGGAAAGGAAACGGCGCGCGCCTTCCCATAGCCCGGCGGCGGAAAGGCCCGGGGCGGCATGGATATGCAGAAGGGTATACAGCGCCTGCAGGGAGAGCAGCATTAGAACGGGAAGATTCATCAGCCGCAGATAATCATTCCCGAAAAGGCCATAGCACGCCCCCAGCAGCGCCGCGCAGAGCAGCAGAAAAATCCCCTGGCCCTTTTTCGGGTTTTCCCGGACTCTGTCCCGGCCCAGGATCAGGGCGGCCCCCAGCAGCGTCCACTGGGTCAGCATCAGGCCGATGCCCGGCAGATGCTGAAAATGCCGGGAAAGCAAGGCGGGGTGAATAAACTGCAGCCCCGCGGCAGCCAGAAACGAAAGCCCCAGCAGGCATAGCCCGCCCTTGCTCAGGCGCGGATGCCCCCTTTCTTCCCGTTTCTGCGTTTCCATTATTCCATTTCCTCCTGCTCTGCTTCTTCGTAAATCAGGATGTCCCCGGGCTGGCAATGCAGCGCCCGGCAGATTTCATTCAGCGTGGAAAAGCGCACGGCCTTGGCCTTTCCATTTTTCAGGATGGATAGATTGGCCATGGTAATGCCCACCCGGCTGCTCAGCTCCGTCATGCTCATTTTGCGCCGGGCCAGCATCACATCCAGATCAATTCGAATCGCCATAGCGCCCTCCTTATATGGTCAGCTCGTTTTCTTCCTGCAATTGGGTGGCCCGGCGCAGCAGCTGCCCCAGGGCATAGGCCAGAATGCCCATGGCGGCGCTGGCCATGGCAAAGAGCAGAAAGCCGATGCTCCAGGGCCCGCCGCTCATGCCCGGGAGCATCGCCGCTCCCTCCCCGGCCAGCCAGGTGGCGGCCGCCGCCAGCAGATAGCGGAAAATGTGATGCAGCCCCCGGGCATTTTCCGGGCAGAAGGAGTGATTCTGCCCAATGCGGCGGCAGATGCACATGTATTCCCGCAGCGCCAGGCCATAAAATACGGCCAGCACGCACATGCCGACGATGGCCAGGCAGGCAATCAGCGCATCGGTGTGGGAAGAGGTGCAGGCCCAGCCGATCATGCCGAGCAGATACGCCAGAAAAACCAGGCCCGCCCCCACCCCGGCAATCGCCCCGGCAGCCAAAAGATAACGGGAGATTTTTTTGTGTTCCATCTTGTTCCCCTCCATGGGTTTTGTTTTTCGCGGGAAGCGCAGGGGCCCAGGCCCCGGGCGTTTTCCCCACGGCAAGAGTATAAAACAAGCAAACTCAAATGTCAATAAAAATTTATCGTGAAACAATAAATATTTTTCGTTAAGGAATGCACTCGGGGCGGAAAAATGGGAATGAGGGGGCAGAAATGGGAAATTGGGCGTGCGGGGGGGAGGGCGCAGCGCGTGAGAATGGGGATGCGGGAGAGAGCGGATACTGGTTGAACGTGCGGGGAGGACGGGGATCGGGGGCGCGAAACAGGAAGTGTGGATGGAGAAAGACGAGTGGCGGCGGGAAATTGGACGCGCAGGGGAGAGGGGCGTGGCGGAAGAGAAGGGGCGGAGATTGGACGCGCAAGAGAGAGGAGGAAAGTTTGTTTCGGGAACGGTGTCAGGAAGGGCGTGCGGGGGG
>CAZJUJ010000005.1:62925-68171 GCA_964549135.1 uncultured Oscillospiraceae bacterium
TTCGGGAACGGTGTCAGGAAGGGCGTGCGGGGGGCCTGTCGGAAGAGAAGGGGCGAGATTGGACGCGCAAGAGAGAGGAGGAAAGTTTGTTTCGGGAACGGTGTCAGGAAGGGCGTGCGGGGGGAGGTGGCCTGGCGGAAGAGAAGGGGCGATGGGAGATTGGACGCGCAAGAGAGAGGAGGAAAGATTGGTTCGGGAACGGTGTCAGGAAGGGCATGCGGGGGGAGGTGGCCTGGCGGTAGAGAAAGGGCGAGATTGGGCGTGCAAGAGAGAGGAGGAAAGATTGGTTCGGGAGGGCGGAAATCTGGACGACGTGTGAGAGAAGGCGGACGCTGGTTGGGCGTGTGGTGAGGAAAGGCGAGCGGGAAAAGGCAGGCATCAGGTTGGGAATGAAAGGGCGGCAGGAGGCGGTGCGTGGGGCGGCGTGGGGAGTGGTGGGAAACAGGGGTGGCGTGAGGAATATGCGTGGTGTTTCGGGGAAAAGGGGGCAGCGCGGAAATTTGTGGGGTGCGGGACGGGAACTGTGGGATACGGGGTGGGCTTTGTGTCATTGCGTGGTGTGGTTTGCTGGATGCGGGATGGGCTTTGTGGGAATGTACGGTGAGATTTGGTGGGTGCGGGACGGGGTCTGGTGGATGCAGGGCGGGATGTGTGGGATGCGGGGCGTGCTTTGCGGGGATTCGTGGTGAGGTGGTGCGGGAAGGGGGGACGGGGATTGGTTGGCGGGACGGACAGAATTTGGGAGATGCGGAACGAAGCTTTGGGGAGGGCAAGGGGGAATAGAGAGAAACGCAGGGCGGAAAGCGGGAAGGCAGGGCGGGACTGGCGGGGGCGGCGGGTGAAATTTTTGGCTTATGGGCGTTTGCGGCAAAAAAATGGCAGAAAAATGAAAAAAAGCCCGGTCAGGTGGTTGACAATTATCCGGGAGGCGCGTATACTAAGTGAGTACCAAATTTTACGGAGAAGGGAGGCCGCGCAGATGTCCAATGTGATCTACAGCATCGATCAGCTGAAATTGCGTCAGAATGTCTCTGTTTGCGTTGCAAAGGTTTTCTTTGTGTCTGTTTGCGGCCGCCTGCTGTCTGCGTAGCGTATTTTTGCGCATTCGCATTTCAATTTCAGGTCACCGGCTGCAAAGCCCGGTGGCCTTTTTGCATAGCTTTGTTTCCTGCCGATGGGGGTGAGGCGGGGAAAAAGCAGTCCTCAAGCAACCAATCGACCATCATGTAAGGGGGTATACCCAATGCACAATCGAAAGCTTCGCCTGATGGGGAAGCTGATGGCAGAAAATAAATGGTATTTTCTTGCCGCGCTCATCTGCACCGTGATGACCGTGATCATCGAATTCGTTACGCCCATCGTGCTGGCGGAAACGCTGGATTATTATCTGCAGGGCAAGCCCAGCCGCATGCCGGATTTCATCAATGCCTGGGTCAATTCCTGGGGTGGGCCGGAATTCATGGCCCGCAATCTCTGGATTGTGGGGCTGGTGATGATCGGGCTGAATCTGCTCAGCGGCGTGTTTTCCTTTGCCAAATCCCGCACCCAGACCATCGCCGGTGAAAATGTATCCCTGACGCTGCGGGAAAAGCTCTATTCCCATATCCAGCGTCTGCCCTTTGCCTATCATGTGAAGGCGGAAACCGGCGATCTGGTGCAGCGTTGCACCTCGGATGTGGAAACGGTGCGCCGCTTCCTTTCCATGCAGCTGATGGCAGTGGTCAACGCCCTGATGATGATCGCCTTCGCCATTGTGTATCTGCTCAGGGAAAATGTGCAGATCACGCTGATCAGCATGATCATGGTGCCCGGGCTTTTCCTGTTTGCGTATCTGTTTTTCAAATGGGTCATTCAGAATTTCCGCCTTTCCGATGAGGCCGAGGGCAAGATGAGCGCCGTGCTGCAGGAGAATCTTACCGGCGTGCGGGTGGTTCGCGCCTTTGGCCAGCAGGAATATGAGGTGGAGAAATTCGAAAGGGTCAGCGCGGATTACCGAAAGAAGAGCTTCAAGCTCAGCAAGCTGCTGGCTGTCTATTGGGCTACCAGCGATGCCATGAGCATGATCCAATCCATGATTACCCTGCTGACCTGCGTCTTTTTTGCCATCCGCGGGGAAATCACCATCGGCACCCTGACCATCTTCACCTCCTATGTCTGGAAGCTGCTCTGGCCCATCCGCCAGCTGGGGCGCATTCTTTCCGATGCGGGCAAGAGCGCCGTGGCCATGGGCCGCATTGACGAAATTCTCTGCCAGAAGACCGAGCCGGAGGAAAAGGACGCCAAGAAGCCCTCGCTCCAGGGCGATATCGTCTTTGATCATGTGTTTTTCCGCTATGAGGATGGCCGGGATGTGCTGCAGGATATGTGCTTTACCATTCCCGCCGGGAAAACCGTGGCCATTCTGGGCGCGACGGGCAGCGGAAAATCCACCGTGGTGCATCTGTTGCAGCGGCTCTTTGAGCCCCAGGCGGGGGAAATCCGCATCGGCGGCACGCCCATCCGCCAGATTGACCGGGCCTATCTCCGCTCCCGGGTGGGCCTGATTCTGCAGGAGCCCTTCCTCTATTCCAAAACCCTGCGGGAAAATGTGGGCATCGCCGTGCGCAATCCCTCTCAGGAGCAGATTGATCAGGCGGTGACCGATGCCGCCGCCCGGGATTTCATTCTGGAAAGCGAGAAGGGCTATGATACCCTGGTGGGCGAGCGGGGGGTGACCCTTTCCGGCGGCCAGAAGCAGCGCATCGCCATTGCCCGAACGCTGATGAAGGAAAATGATATTCTCATTTTTGATGACAGCCTTTCCGCCGTCGATACCGAAACCGACGCCCAGATCCGCGCCGCCCTGAAGCGGCGCAGCCAGGATACCACCACCATCATCATCAGCCATCGCATCGTGACCCTCTCCCAGGCCGATCTGATCCTGGTGATGGAGGACGGCAGAATATCCGAGCAGGGCACCCATGAGGAATTGATCCGCTCCGGCGGGCTCTACAGCAGGATTTTCAATATCCAATCCGCCCTGGAGGAAGAATTCAAGGAGGAGAAAGCCGGCTATGCAGCAATTTGAAGAGCAGGATTTTACCAAACGCTTTGATCTGTCGCTATGGAGAAAAATCCTGCGTTATGCCAAGGATTATCATAAGGATCTGTATCGCCTGGCGGGCGATATGGCCATTTCGGCGGGCTGCGATGTGGTCTTCCCGCTGATGACCAGCTATGCCATCGATCATTTTATTCCCAATCTGGATCATCCCGGCGGCACCCAGGGGCTGCCCGTCTTCATTGCGGTCTATCTGGTGCTGCTGGCGATTCAGGTGGCCACCATCTTCCGCTTTCTGTATCTGGGGGGCAAGGTGGAGGTGGGCACCTGCTACACCATCCGCAAATTGGCCTTCCGCAAGCTGCAGGAATTGCCCTTTTCCTATTACGACCGGATGCCGGTTGGATATCTGATGAGCCGCATGACCAGCGATACCCAGCGCCTGTCCGAAACCATCGGCTGGTCGCTGCTTGATCTTTGCTGGGGCGTGGTGATGATCATCGCTTCCAGCGTGACCATGTTCCTGCTCAATTGGAAAATGACGCTGGTGGTGCTATTGGTGGTGCCGCCCCTGGCGGTGATCTCCTGGTGGTTCCAGCAGCGGATTCTCAAATCCTATCGCGCCGTCCGCAAGACCAACAGCAGGATTACCGGCGCCTTTAACGAGGGCATCATGGGCGCCAAGACCACCAAAACCCTGGTGCGGGAGGAAATGAACACAGAGGAATTCACCGGCCTGACCCGGGAAATGAAGCGCTCCTCCGTCCGCGCTGCCTCCCTTTCCGCCGTGTATCTGCCCATTGTTGTTTCTCTGGGCTCCATCGCCACGGCCTATGCCCTCTGGCAGGGCGGCCAGCAGGTGATGATCGGCGGCATGACGCTGGGCGTTTTGCAGGTGTTTGTCAATTATACCGTGCAGTTTTTCCAGCCCATTCGGGATATCGCCTCGGTGCTTTCCGAAATGCAATCCGCCCAGGCGGCGGCGGAGCGGGTGATGACCCTGCTGGAAACCGAGCCGGATATTGTGGATAGCCCCGAGGTAGAGGAAAAATTCGGCGATAATTTCCATCCGAAAAAGGAAAACTGGCCCGCCCTTCGCGGCGATGTGGAATTCTGCCATGTGGATTTTCAGTATAAGGAGGGGGAAAAGGTTCTTTCCGATTTCAATCTGAAAATCAATGCGGGGGAGACCATCGCGCTGGTGGGCCCCACCGGCGCGGGCAAATCCACGGTGGTCAATCTGGTGTGCCGCTTCTATGAGCCCACCGCGGGCGAAATCAGAATTGACGGCGTGAATTACAGGGAGCGCAGCCAGCTTTGGCTGCAATCCAATCTGGGCTATGTGCTGCAGGAACCGCGGCTTTTCTCCGGCACCATCCGGGATAATATCCGCTATGCCCGGCTGGATGCCACCGATGCAGAAATCGAGGAAGCGGCCCGGATGGTCAACGCCGATTCCTTCATTCTCAAAATGGAAAAGGGCTATGATACCGATGTGGGCGAGGGCGGCAATCGCCTGTCCACCGGCGAAAAGCAGCTGATTTCCTTTGCCCGGGCGCTATTGGCCGATCCCCGGATTTTCGTATTGGATGAGGCCACCTCCTCCGTCGATACCCAGACCGAGCAGATGATTCAGCACGCCATTTCCAAGGTATTGACCGGGCGCACCTCCTTTATCATCGCCCACAGGCTTTCCACCATCCGCACCGCCGACCGCATTCTGGTCATTGACGACGGAAAAATCAAGGAAATGGGCACCCATCAGGAGCTGCTCCGCCTCAAGGGCGCCTACTACAATCTGTACACCAACCAATTCCAGGAGGAGCAGGCCATGGAGATCCTGGGGAAAAACGAAAACTGAGCCGGAAGCGCCGTCTCATGCAAAAGGCTGCGGGCGACGGATGTTTCCTTTGCCCAGGCGCTGGAGGCCATCGGGCAGGATGAATTGACCCATGAGCCGGGCAAGGATGACGATGGGAGCAAAACGCCTCTATATGAGCGTCGGCTTTGAACTGGATCAGGTCTCCGAGGGCTTTATCAGCCTCAAAATGAAGCTCTGAACGGGGACGGGGAAGGAACGGGGGAATATTTTGCGGGAGGAGACTTTTGTGTCAAAAGTCCCCTCCCGCGCCCTCCCGAAAACCGAGGACAGGTTACGGGGAAAATATTGCGGGAGGATGCTTTTGTGTCAAAAGCACCCTCCCGC
>CAZJUJ010000006.1:0-9076 GCA_964549135.1 uncultured Oscillospiraceae bacterium
TTTCGGAGGGGGCGCGGGGGAACCACTTTTGACTCAAAAGTGGTTCCCCCGCAATAATTTTTCCCGTCTCTCCGTATCCCCGTTCCCGGCCTTATGTTCTTTCCTGCAATTGCTGCATAAGATCGCTGACCAGGTTATGCAGGGCGGGGGAGGTTTTGGTTTCCTTTGCCACCTTCTGGCAGGCGTGGTTAACGGTAGAATGATCGCGGCCGCCGAATTGTTCGCCGATCATAGCCAGGGGTGCGCCCACAATCTCCCGGGCGATATACATAGCGATTTGCCGGGGCACGGCCACATCGCGGCTGCGGCGGGGGCTTTTCAAATCCTCCACGGTGACGTTATAGTAGGTAGCCACGGCCTCCATCACATCCTCGCAGGTAACGTGCCGTGGTTCGCTGCGGGCGAAAATTTCCTTGAGCGCCTCTTCAGCCAGCTGCCGGTCGATGGGCCGTCCGGTCAGGGAGGAATAGGCCACCAGGCGGGTCAGGCAGCCCTCCAATTCCCGGATATTGCTGGCCACCCGCTCGGCGATCATGGTCAGCACCTCGCCATCCACCCGCAGCAGCTCATCCTCGGCCTTTTTCTGCAGGATGGCCACCCGGGTTTCCAGATCGGGCTTATTGATATCGGCAATCAGGCCCCATTCGAAGCGGCTGCGCAGCCGCTCTTCCAGCTTGGCAATTTCCTTGGGCGGCTTATCGGAGGAAATGATGATCTGCTTCCCGGCGGAATGCAGGGCATTGAAGGTATGGAAAAATTCCTCCTGGGTGCCCACCTTGCCGGTCAGGAACTGAATATCATCCACCATCAGCACATCGATATTCCGGTATTTTTCCCGGAATTCGGCCTGGGTTTTCTTATTCAGGGAATTGACCATTTCATTCATGAAGATTTCGGAGGTGACATATTTGACCCGGGTGGTGGGCTTCTGGGAGAGCATATAATGGCCGATGGCGTGCATCAGATGGGTTTTGCCCAGGCCCACGCCGCCATAAATGAACAGGGGGTTATAGGCGTCCGCCGGGGATTCGGCCACCGCCAGCGCCGCCGCATGGGCAAAGCGATTGTTATTGCCCACCACGAAGGTATCAAAGGTATATTTGGGGTTGAGGGAGGAATCATCCCCGGGCTTATCCTCGGGGGTGACGCCCTCCCGGTATTCATCCGCCTGGGCCGGGGTGAGCAGCTGGGCCTTGATGGGCTTGCCCACCACCTGCGACAGAGAATTGCTGATCAGCACGGCATAGCGCGGCACCACGAACTGATGATAGAAATCCGTCACGGCCTCAATAAAGAATTGATCGCCGGAATAGCCCAGAGGGCGAAGGGCGGCCTTGATCCAAGTATCGAAGGTAACCTGCGTCATTTCCGTGCGCATCACCGCGCAGGCCTGATCCCACAGCGCCTGTTTATCCACTGTACTCTCTCCGCTTCTTATGCATGGATTTTGCATGTTTATTTGCTTTTCCGCCCTGCAATCAAGCGGAAAAAATAACGCCCGTCGGATGGCAGCCAGCCGCGGACTGTGGATAACTTTTTGTGGAAAACTTCCCGTTTGAAAACCACGCCCCTATCATAGCAGATTTTCCCCGGTTTTTCAAGGGTTTCGGCGTTTTTTTCGTCGATTTTTTCCGGTGCATGCCGCAAAAGTGTTGATAACTCTCGGATTTCTACCGATGGTATTGCCCTGCACATGCCACCACAAGCAGTGGCGGGCATGTTTGTTCTCCTTTGAATAAAAATAAAATCGTTGCATAAATTTGCATGATTTTGGCTGATTTGCCTCTCCGGCCCGGAAAAAAGCGGCAGAAAAAGGCGGCTTTTTTTCTGGGAAATTTTTTCTCTGCCCCCCGCCGGGGATTGGACAAACCCTCCATTGTGTGATATGATAAAAGCGGATAAGGAGGGGGAGGCGCATGATTGCTGAGGCGCAGGTGATGATCGCTTTGCAGCCCTGGCTTGGCGCGCGCCTTTTGGAGACGCTTTCCCCCGTGGTTCGGGATATAACGGGCCGGCTGAACGCCTATTCCTCCCGGAATACGCCCGATGCCCTGCAGGAGGCGCTGGACAGCCTGTTGTTCTTTGCCGTTCGGGAGGCAACCCGGGGATCCATGCTGATTCGGCTGGCGGATGAAAGCCTGGTAAGGATCCGCGTGGAGGATTTTTTTGTGATGGCGGATGATCTGATGCTGCTGGTATTTGAAAAATTCCCGGTGGATCAGCGGCATCTGCTTTTGCTGCGGGAATATTCCATGCGCAAGCCCAGCCTTGCTGCGCTGCGCGTGCTGTATACCCGCTTTTCGCCCCTGCAGACCCCGGCAGAATTGGAAACCATTTCTTCGGTGGCCCGCGCCTGCCATCCCGCCTTTCGGCTGCGGGGCTGGCTGGATTAGCGTGTGTTTCTCAATTTACCGTGCAGCATTTTCGGCATCTTTTCATCCTTAGAACTGCAAGAAAATCTGCTCGAAACGGCGCCTGTCTCATTTTAAGAACACATGCTGGCGAAAACCGATACGGAAATTGTGCAAATGAAGAAGGGTTGAGGATTGGGTAAGATTATTTGCATTGCCAATCAGAAGGGCGGCGTGGGCAAAACCACCACCGCCGTCAATCTGGCCGCATGCCTGGCCGATGCGGGCCAGCGGACGCTGCTGGCCGATATGGATCCCCAGGGGAATGCCAGCAGCGGCCTGGGGGTCAGCGCCGGGAAAAAGACGGTGTATGAGGCGCTGCTGGGGGAATGCCCCCTGGAAAGCACGCTGGAAAAAACCAAGCAGAAGAATCTGATGGTCGCCCCCTCGGATATTCGTCTGGCCGGGGCTGAATTGGAGCTTGCCAATCTGCCCCGCAGGGAATTCAGGATGCGGGCGGCCATGGAATCGGTGCGGAAGGACTTCGATTATCTGGTGATTGATTGCCCGCCCTCTCTGGGGCTATTGACCATCAACGCCCTTTCCGCCGCCCAGAGCGTGCTGATTCCCATCCAGTGCGAATATTACGCCCTGGAGGGGGTAACGGCGCTGATGAATACGGTGCAGCGGGTGAAGCGGGGGCTGAATCCCGCCCTGGAGATCGAGGGGGTGCTGCTGACCATGCTGGATGGGCGCACCAATCTGGGGCTGCAGGTGGTGGCCGAGGTGAAGAAGCATTTTAAGGGCAAGGTCTTTTCCGTTACCGTGCCCCGCAATGTGCGTCTGGGCGAAGCGCCCAGCCATGGCCTGCCCATTCATCTCTATGACAGCCGCAGCACCGGGGCAGAGGCCTATCGCCGTTTGGCTCAGGAGGTTATCGCCCGGAACCGGTAAGAAAAAACACGGGAAAATTTTTTTGAGCATGTAACATTTTCCGCCGCCCGGCCGTCTAATGAGAGACGGAAGGGGGAGCGGGAGATGAAGCGCGCAGGCGCGGAGGAGAAAAAGCATGAAAAAGATGGGTCTGGGCCGGGGGCTTGACGCCCTGCTGCCGGAAAGCAATGATCTGGGCAATATGGTCACCATGATTGCCGTGACGGAACTGGATCGCAATCCCGATCAGCCCCGGCGCGAATTTGATGAAGAAGCGCTGCAGACCCTGGCGGATTCCATGAAGGAGGCCGGGGTGCTGCAGCCGCTGCTGGTGGTGGAAAAAAACGGGCGCTATCGCATCGTGGCGGGCGAGCGCCGCTTCCGTGCCGCCCGGCTGGCCGGGCTGGACGCCGTGCCCTGCATTATCCGGGATTTTACGCCCCAGGAGCAGATGGAGGCCGCGCTGATTGAAAATATTCAGCGGGAGGATCTGAACGCCATTGAAGAGGCGGCGGCGGTGCGCCAATTGATGGATGCCTGCGGCTATACTCAGGAGCAGGCCGCCCAGCGCCTGGGCAAATCCCGCCCGGCGGTGGCCAATCTGCTGCGGCTGCTTTCCCTGCCCGAATCGGTGCAGGAATATGTGATCCGGGGCAAGCTTTCCGCCGGCCATGCCCGGGTGCTGGCGGGGCTTGAGGATGCGGAAGCGCAGATCGCCCTGGCGGAAAAAACCGTGCGGGAGGCGCTGAGCGTCCGCGCCCTGGAAAAGCTGGCGGCTCAGCCCCGGGAAATGCCCCGGGTAAAGCCCGCCCCCCGTCCCCTGCCGCTGGAATTGCAGGATATGGAAAATAAAATGCGGGAGGCCCTGGGCGTGCGCACCGTGATCAAGGGCAATCGCAAGCACGGAAAGATTACCCTGCAGTATTATAATGAAGAGGAATTGGAACGCCTGTATCAGTGCATGGAATGGCTGGAGGAAAAAGGATGAAATTTCTGCGCTCTTTTTTGCTTGTTCTCATGATGCTTTCCATCGTCTGCCCTGCCCTTGCTGCGGAAATCACGCCGGAGCAACGGGCGGAGGCAGACGCTTTTTTTACCGGGCTATTTGAAAAATCCCAGGCGGTGGGGGGAATCTTTCTTCTCTCCCAGGGCGGGGAAAGGCTCTATTCCTATACCTATGGCTATGGCGACCGGGGAAAAACCAGGCCGGTTACCGAGGAAACGGTGTATAAGGTGGCCTCGGTGACCAAGATGATTACGGCCATTGGGGTGATGCAATTGGTGGAGGATGAAATGCTTTCGCTGGATATGCCCCTTTCCGCCTCGGATGGCACGCCCATCCGCCATCCCCGCTATCCGGATGCGCCCATTACCCTGCGCATGATCATGAGCCATACTGCCTCTTTCCTGTCGGAGGCACCCTATGCCGTTCGTCCCCGGTGGCGGCAGATCGATATGAATTCGGGCTATTTTGCCCCCTGGGCCCCGGGCAGCCGCTATGAATATGCCAATATCGACGGCGGCTTTCTGGGCAGCCAGATCGAATGGGCATCGGGCCAGAGCCTGAATGATTACATGCGCGATCATGTCTTTTCGCCTTTGTCTGTTAACGCCGCCTATGCCGCCACGCTGCTGCCCTCGGCGGAGGAGCTATCCAATACCTTCCGGGCGGATGGCAGCCTCTATAAAAGCGCGGCCTCCTATCTGGCCGATGATGCGGATTATGATAATGCCTGCGATCCGGATCGGCATTACCGCGCCTCGGTGGGCAGCCTGTATATCAGCGCCCGGGGCCTGGAAAAGCTGGGGCTGATTCTGGCCTGCGGCGAAGCGGAGGGCGTGCGCCTGCTTTCGGAGGAATCGGCCCGGATGATGCGCCTGGATCAGCGCCTGATCCCTGACGGCGGCGTGACCGCCGACAGCCCCTATGGCCTGTGCGTCTATCGCTATGATCTGGGCTGGGATCAGTGGTATGGGCATCAGGGCCGCTGGGAGGGGCTGCTGACCGATGTGTTTTTCGAGCCCTATACCCAAACCGTTATGGTCTTTATCGCCAACGGCGTAAAAAAAGAACCGGGCCGAGAAATCTCGGCCCATGTGGAAAATATTCTGGAATTCATCGCCCCCTGGACGGATTTCATCGTGGAATGACGAAAAGCGCAGCCCCAGGCGGGCGAAATACTGGCAGGGTACGGGAGCGCCTTTAACCCTAAGGAAACCCGGGCCGGAAGGGGCTTATTCCCTTCCGTAGGCCATTTCCATCACGCGGGTCAGGCGCAGGGCAGCCTCGATGCCGAAAATTTCGGGGATATCCTCTGCCGTTTCGGCCTTGGCCCACTGCACGATGGGGGAGGGCAGCCTTTCGGGCAGCGCTTCCGCCTCCACCCAGGCATTGCCCGTTTCGGCGCAGCACCAGGAGATATGCTGATCCTGCTGGCAGATGGTGCCCTCTTCGCCGCCGATTTCGATGGTGAAGGGATAGCCCTTGGAAACAAAGCTGGTTTCGGATACGCCGATGGCGCCGTCCGCAAACTGAAGCAGGCTCACGGCGTTATCCTCCACGCCCCGGCCGGTCATTTCCGTAAAGGCGGATTGCACCCGCACGGGGGCGGCCTGCATAATGGCGCAGAGCAGATACATGGGATGGGCCCCCAGATCGATCATCGCGCCGCCGCCGCAGGCGATGGGATCATAGAAATGCGCGGGCAGCCAATCGCCGGTGGAGCCGTTATGGGCCTTGCGCACCCGGGCGTAATTGATTTTGCCCAGCTTGCCCTCCCAGGCGGCGCGCAGGGTGAACTGGGTGGCGGGCTCGCTGAAATGGGGGAAGGAAATGGCAAAGCGGGTGTGGTTTTCCATCACCGCCTGGCGGATTTCCTCCGCCTCCCGGCTGGTCAGGGCCAGCACCTTTTCGGTAAAGACGGCCTTGCCCGCCCGGCAGGCCCGGAGAATCAGATCGGTATGGGCGTTGGTGGCGTTGCCGATGACCACGCCCTCGATTTCAGGATCGGAAAGAATGCTTTCCACCGATGCGCTTTCGCAGGAAAGCTCCTCCGCCCATTTCCGGGCGGTCTCTTCATCCGGATCCCATACCCTGGCGATGCGGCAGCCCGCCGTTTCATTGATTTCCCTGGCATAGCCGGGGGCATGCACATGCCATTTGCCCAGCATGGCGAATTGCTTCATAATCATTTTCCTCCTGATCATTTGCGCGGCGGCGCGTTTTTTTATTGGGCAGGAGCCCGCAAAAAATACGCCGCATTTTTTTAAAAGAGGCCGCGCACAGGCATCCTTGGCGTGCCCATGCGCGGCGGGAAAGCGCCTTATTTATTGAAATAGACGGGCTCGCCGGTCTTGGCGGAGGTGTAAATGGCCTCCAGGATTTCGCTGACCACGCAGGCCTGCTCGGGCAGCACGGTGGGATCGGTGTCATTTTCGATGGCATCCAGCCACTGGCGCTGCTCGGAGATGGGGGGCGTATCCTGCACGCCGTCATAGAAGGCCACGCCGCCCGCGCCCATATCGGGGGTAATGGTGATCAGGCGGCCCAATTCGCCCTTGTTGATGACCACATCATTGGATTTGACCAGCGCGCCGGCCTTGCTTCCGCACAGGCGGCAGCTGCCCTCGGGAATGGGCTCCTCGGTGTTGAGCGCCCAGGTGGCATCCAGGGTGATGGTGGCGCCGTTTTCCATGACGATGAAGCCAAAGGCCGCATCCTCCAGGGTCTTGTTTTCATCCGGGCCCCAGCCGCCCCAGGGGTTGCCGCACTCGGGGTTTTCCACCTTCTTATAGCGGGTGCCCACCACCATGCGGGGCTTGTAGTTATTCATCAGATACAGCGTCAGATCCAGAGAATGGGTGCCGATATCGATGAGGGGGCCGCCGCCCTGCTCATATTCATTGAGGAAAACGCCCCAGTTGGGGGTGCCGCGGCGACGGATGGCAAAGGCCTTGGCGTAGTAGATATCGCCCAGATCGCCCCGCTCGATCACGCTCTTCATATACTTGCTGGCGGCCTTCTGGCGATGCTGATAGCCGATGGTCAGCTTCTTGCCCGTTTCCCGGGCGGCCTCTACCATGCGGCGGGCATCGGCAGCGGTCTTGGCCATGGGCTTTTCGCACATGACGTGCTTGCCGGCATGCAGGGCATCGATGGAAATATCGGCATGGCTGCGGTTGGGGGTCAGCACATAGCAGACGTCGATGCTTTCATCCTTGAGAAGTTCCTTGTAATCGGTGTAAACCTTGGCGTCCGGGGTGCCGTATTCCTTGGCGGCCTTCTGGGCGCGCTCTTCGATGAGATCGCAGAAGGCCACGATGTCCGCCCGGTTCAGGGCCTTGAGAGAGGGAAGATGCTTGCCGTTGGCGATGCCGCCGCAGCCGATGATGCCGATTCTGAGCCGTTTCATAATGCAGTTCCTCCTGATGTATCAATTCTGTTTCTGGCAGCCCGTGCGCTTTCCGGTTCAGGCGCACGGAAGCAGGGGAAAATGCCCCCGCTGCCGATGCGTTTAGTATAGCATATTTTTTTCCAGAAGGATAGTAAATTTTTGCGAAACGCGCTGTCTTTTTGCGCTTGCTTCCGCAAAACAAGATTGAAAAGTAAAAAGGGCCGCTTTCCTTCAGCCGCTGCGGCGGCAGGCGGGGGCAGCTTTTCCTCCTTTGCTTCTGCCATTGCGCCGCTGCCCGGAAAGCGGGCCTTTTTTTCTGCCATGGGGCGGGGAAAGCGCGCCTCATTCGGCTACATATTTTCGCATATGCAGCAGCGCGTTTTTCTCCAGCCGGGAAACCTGGGCCTGGGAGATGCCGATTTCCCCGGCCACCTCCATCTGGGTGCGGCCCTCAAAGAAGCGCAGCCGCAGGATTTTCTTTTCCCTTTCGTTCAGGCGGCGCATGGCCTCCTTGATGGCGATTCTCTCCAGCCAGGCCTCGTCCTGATGCTTGTCATCCCGCACCTGATCCATAATATAGAGGGCATCGCCGCTGTCGTTATAGACGGGCTCAAACAGGGAAATGGGATCCTGAATGGCCTCCAGGGCAAAAACCACATCCTCCTGGGGCACGCCCAGCTCCCGGGCCATTTCGGCCATGGTGGGCTCCCGATTCAGGGAAATCACCAATTGATCCCGGGCCTTCAGCGCCTTATAGGCCGTATCCCGCAGCGAGCGGCTGACCCGGATGGGGTTATTATCCCGCAGATACCGGCGAATTTCCCCGATGATCATGGGCACCGCATAGGTGGAAAAGCGCACGTTCTGGGATACGTCAAAGTGATCCAGCGCCTTAATCAGCCCAATGCAGCCCACCTGAAACAGATCGTCCACGTTTTCGCCCCGGTTGTTGAAGCGCTGCACCACGCTGAGTACCAGCCGCAGATTGCCCCGGATAAATTCTTCTCTCGCCGCCCGATCGCCCCCGTGAACCAGGGGAAATAATTCGCGCATGCGTTCATTGGTGAGTACGGGCAGCGTCGCGGTATCCACGCCGCAGATTTCCACTTTGCTGTTTGCCATACTGCCACCTCCGTCTCAAAAACAGTATGGCACCGGCAAAGATGGGTTATGCAGGCAGGAAAACTTTTCCGAAACGAGGAACGGGGAAACGGGGAACGGGGGATTTTTTGCGGGGGAACCACTTTTGAGTCAAAAGTGGTTCCCCCCGCGCCCCCTCCGAAAACCAGCTCTGGATGTTTCATGGAGGGATAAACCAGGGTGAATGCCAGAGAAGCAAAAAGCAAATGCATTCGTCGGAAACCATTCTTTGTGTTAATGAACAGTTCCTCGCTCTCC
>CAZJUJ010000006.1:9176-10526 GCA_964549135.1 uncultured Oscillospiraceae bacterium
CAAATGCATTCGTCGGAAACCATTCTTTGTGTTAATGAACAGTTCCTCGCTCTCCAAAAACCGCTTCTGGATGGAACACGGAGAGATAAAACCAGGTTGAATGCCAGATCAGCAAAAAAACGGAGGCGTTTGCGGGAAATCATTCTTTGTGTTAATGAACAGTTCCCTGCTCTCCGAAAGCCGGCTCAGGTTGGTTATGGAGGATTCTTGTCGGGCTGACTGTCAGAGCAGCCAAAATGAAAAACATCACAAAAGAGAAGAACAAGGCTTTCGCCTTTGATGGAGCGTTTCCGCGTTACTGAACGCCTGTCGGGCGCAGGCGGAAGCAATCGCGGGGTCTGAATGGATACGAAAATCCGGCCTATGGTTGTCATCATAGGTCGGATTGATTGTTTTACGCCCGTCATATTGTTCCGGGGGTGATTTTTTTGCAGCTTCGCCCAGGCATACAGCGTTTGGTTCGGGGCCAAAGGCTGTATGCTCCAAGGGATGCTTTGCTTCTCCGTCTCAATACGCGGCGGACGGAGAAGTGCTGCCCCGGCAGCGGGCCAGTCCTCCGGATGCCGCCCGAAGGAAGGATATTTGGGCGCTACTGCTCCATCTGCCGCCCTACGATTCCGGCGGCGGTTTCGGCCACCTTCACCTCCGTATCGCCCATGCGCGCCCCCTGCTCCCGGGAGAGCAGCAGCACCGCGCCGATGGCCTCGCCATCCGCGATGATGGGGGAAACCACCTGGGCGGTATAGCCGGATACATCCTCCTCGTTGGTGATGGGCACAATCTTGCTGCCGCCGGTGCGGTTCAGCGTTACGGTCTGGCGGGCCTGAATGGCGCTTTCCAGATCGGGGCTGATGGGCTTATCCCATAGCTCCTTTTTGCTGACGCCGCTGGCCGCCACCACCTGATCCCGATCCACAATGCAGGCAATATGCCCCAGTGACCGAAACAGCGATTCGGTGTAATCCTTGGCAAAGGAAGACATCTCCCCAATGGGGGAATACTTTTTCAGAATGACCTCTCCATCCCGATCGGTGTAAATCTCCAGCGGGTCGCCCTCCCGGATACGCAGGGTGCGGCGGATTTCCTTGGGGATGACCACGCGGCCCAATTCGTCGATTCGTCTGACGATACCTGTTGCTCTCAAAATGCAGCGCCTCCTTACCTGGTGTCAGCCATAGGTTTTCCATGGAAAAAGGTTTTATGCGAGGGGCGATGTGGGGAAGATTTGGAAAAGCTGGCGGCGCGGGATTTTTTCCAAGGCGGAGTGCATCCAAATTGGACGCGGAAACGAGGGAAGGACGGAGTGCGTTCAGGCGGGGCGTGAAAACGGAGGGTAGGGTGGAGCGTATC
>CAZJUJ010000006.1:10626-64135 GCA_964549135.1 uncultured Oscillospiraceae bacterium
AGGACGGAGTGCGTTCAGGCGGGGCGTGAAAACGGAGGGTAGGGTGGAGCGTATCTAAATTGGACGCGCAAACAAAGACGGTTGGATGTGCAAACGAGAGCGGGGCGAATGCGTCCGTGCGGGGCGTGAAAACGGAGGGTAGGGTGGAGCGTATCCAAATTGGACGCGCAAACAAAGACGGTTGGACGCGCAAACGAGAGCGGGGCGAATGCGTCCGTGCGGGGCGTGAAAACGGAGGGTAGGGTGGAGCGTATCCAAATTGGACGCGCAAACAAAGACGGTTGGACGCGCAAACGAGAGCGGGGCGAGTGCGTCCGTGCGGGACATGAAAACGGAGGTTCAGGTGGAGGGTATCCAAATTGAACGTGCAAGCGAAGGACGGAGTGCGTTCAGGCGGGACACGAAAACGAATGCCAAGGAAGAGAGTATTTAGGCGGGACACGAAAACGGATGTCGAGGAAGTGCGCATTCAGGCTGGACGCGGAAACGAGGGAAGGACGGAGCGCGTCCGTGCAGGACATGAAAACGGATGCCGAGGAAGAGAGTATTTAGGCGGGACACGAAAACGAATGCCGAGGAAGAGAATACTTAGGCTGGGGATGCGAAACGAAACGCAGCACAGCGTGCATCCAAACCGGATACCAAAGCGGATACCGAGCTGGATACAAAACCGGATACCAAACCGGATACCAAAGCGCAAGCGCTTTATTTTTCGGCCTTGAGTTCCAGCACCTTATATTTGCCCGGCGAAAGGCGCGTTTGCTTTTTAAAGCATTTGCTGAAGTGGTAAAGGTCATAATACCCCAGCTTTTCGGCGATTTCGGAAAGCGTGAACAGATCGCTCAGCAGAAAGCGCTTGGCCCAGTGAATGCGGATGCTTTCCCGGTACTGCATAGGGGTCTGGCCGGTTTTTTCCTTAAAAATCCGCCGGAAATGCGAAACGCTCAAATGGCAGAGCCCGGCCAATTCCTCGGTTTTCATTTCCCGATCATAAAACCGCTCGATATAGCGAATGGCCGGCAGCAGGCGCTCCCCGGCATTTTTATTTTCGCCGCTGAGCACCTGCGTTTCCAGCAGCTCAAGGATGATTTTTTCCAGCTGGATGCGGGTTTTCATGAAATATAGCTGGGCGCGCTCCTCCCAGATTTTCAGCAGCTTTTCAAACTGCTTAAAAAGATAGCCGCATTGCTCCGGCGTGCCGACAAGAGGCAGGCCCGCCGCCTTAAAGGCCCCGGCGGGGGATAGATCAAACGCGGTGGTAATATACGCAAAATCATCATCCGCCGCCTCGATATAATACCTTTCGCCCTGCTCCAGCACCATAAGCGAGCCGGGGGAAAGGGCGCTTCTCAGGCCGCCGCACTCAAAGCTGCCATGGCCGTTTGTTACAAAGATAAACCCATCCCATTTGCGGCCGTCGCAGCGATAGGAGAAATCTGCCGTTTCCTTTTTGTAAATGATAATCTGGATATTTTCAATGCCAAATTCAAACGGATTATTCATAAGAAAAGCCCCTTCTTTCCTGCACAGGGCTATTGTAGCACAGGAGCATCCAAAAGTAAACGGGGCGCAGGGGAGGAGGGATGCCTATGCCCAAATCAGCGTTTTTTACAAAAACTCGGTTTTTATATACATTGTCTTCCCTTCTCTCCGCTTTTATAATGCCCCTGGAGGTGAGCATCGTGACCAAATGCTATCAGGCGCTCTATCGCATGCCGGCGGCAGACATGGGGAAGGAAAACCCGCTGCCGGATATCAAAAACGTCAGCTACATTCATGCAATCATCGAAACCACCGATGCCGTTCCGGCGGAGGACAAGCGGTATATCAACAAAGGAATGATCGATACCCTGCTGCCCTATACCCGGCAGGATGGCTACAGCCGGAAAAGAACGCCCCGGGATTTTCATGCCGTGGTGCTGGAAAACGATTGCCTGAAGGCCGTTTTTCTGCCGGAATTGGGCGGACGGCTGTGGTCTTTATTCGATAAGACGGCGGGCCGGGAGCTTCTGTACTGCAATCCGGTTTTTCAGCCGGGCAATCTGGCCCTGCGCAATGCCTGGTTCAGCGGCGGGGTGGAATTCAATGTTTCCATCAAGGGGCATAACCCGCTGACCTGCGATCCGCTTTTCGCCCAGAAAATCACCATGCCGGATGGCAGCCAGGGGCTTCGCATGTTTGAATACGAGCGGATCCGCGGCGTGCTTTACAGCATCGATGCCTGGCTGCCCGAGGATTCCCGGTTTTTGTACATTCGGCCAAGGATCGAAAACCGAACCGGCAAAGAGATATGGATGTACTGGTGGTCGAATATTGCCGTGCCGGCCTACCGGAAAGCACGGGTTGTGGCGCCCACCGACACCACCTTTGTCAATTATTTCGGCAACGATCATTATATTCTGGATTACGCCGATTATCCCCATGCGCTGGGCACCGATATCAGCTATCCGGATAACATGGGCCGCTCGCTGGATTTCTTCTATCGCATTCCCGATGACGAGGAAAAATGGATCACCTCGGTGGATGCCTCCGGCTATGGCCTGCTGCAATGCTCCACCGCCCATCTCAAGGGCAGAAAGCTCTTCCTCTGGGGCCAGGGAGGCGGCGGCAGAAACTGGAACAATTATCTTTCCGACGGCAAGAATGAAGGCTACCTTGAAATCCAGGCCGGGCTGGCCAGAACGCAATTGGAGCATCTGCCCATGGCCGACGGCGATACATGGAGCTGGGTAGAGGCCTATGGCGCCATGAACGGCGGCGAAAGGATGCACGGGGATATTCAGACGGCGATTGATACGGTGCAGAAGCATCTGGCGCAAAGCTTTTCCGGCGGGGTCAACGCCGCCCTTTCCAAATGGCTGGATGCCGCCCCAGCAGCCGGTGAATTCTTCTGCCGGGGCTCGGGCTGGGGCGCTTTGGAGGAATTGGCCCGGAGGGCCCAGGGCAGGCCCTCGCTTTCAAGCGAAATCCATCTGCCGGAGGATTCCATTCAGGCCGAGCAGCAGGAGTGGATCACCCTTTATCAGACGGGCCGTCTGCCGGAGCGGGATGCCGATGCAGAGCCTGCCGGGTATGTGGTGGATCCCTTCTGGCGGGAGCTGCTGAAAAAATCCCTGCAGGAGCCCGGGAATCAGCATTGGTATGCCTTTATGCATTTGGGCGTTATGGAATACGCCGCCGGGAATCTGGAAGCGGCCCAAACTGCCTTTGAGCGCTCGGCGGCGCTGACCGAAAACGCCTGGAGCTATCGCAATCTGGCCATGCTGCAGCGCAATGAATATCACGATCCGGAAAAGGCCGCAGAATATATGCAGAAGGCCTTTGCACTGAACAAAACCTGCCGCGGCATTCTGGTCGATACCGCAGAAACGTATCTGCAGGCGGGGAAAAACGAAAAATGGCTGGAGGCCTATGCGCTGCTTGGCCCCCTAAAGGCGGATGGCCGCCTGAAGCTCTATTGCGCCAGGGCGCTGATGGCGCTTGAAAAATACCGGGAAGCGGCGGCATATTTAAACTATGATCTGGAGATGCCCGATATCAAGGAGGGCGATACCGCCATTTCCGATGTCTGGTTTGCGCTCTACAGCAGGCTCCTTTCCCTGGAAACGGGCATAACCGATCCGGCTGCCCTGATGCAGCTGACGGAAGAAAAATATCCCCTGAAGCATCTGGATTTCAGAACCCATTAAGGAGGAGAGCAAAATGAAAAAGCCGGTAAGCCCCTGGATTCCCGTTTCCGCCGTTCAGACCGAAAGCGGCACTTCCGTTTCCATGTGGGATCGCACCTATACGCTTGAAAAAGATGTGCTGTTTACCTCCATTACCAGCCGCGGCAACGAGATTTTAAGCGCCCCCATGCGCCTGATCGGCCTGGAAAACGGCGAGGAAATCATCTGGCGGGAGCAGCAGAGCTTCATTTTTGAAAAGACCGAGGAAAATGCCGTGATCTGCGGTGCGCAGGAATGCAATTCCTTCGTTGTGAATACCGCCCTTTCGGTGGATTTTGACGGCTACTGCGCCATGGATATCAAGGTGATGCCCCGGGGCCAGACGGTGGCCGAGGTCTTCGGGCTGGATCAGGAGAAGAAAAATGAATTCTCCCTGGATAAGCTGTGGCTGGAAATCCCGCTGAAGAAGGAATACGTTTCGCTGTTTCATTATTTCCCGCATCAGCCCGTGCCCGCCTTTGAGGATGAGAGCCGGGGCTTTGAATACTCCGCCGTCTGCATGAGCCGCGCCATTCCCTGCTCGATGAAATTCCCCTTCAAGCCGCTTTTATGGGTGGGCAATGAAAACCAGGGGCTTTGCTGGTGCGCCGACAGCGATGAAAACTGGGAGCCTGCGGATCGCAGCAATGCCATCGAGATCATCGACGGCAAGGAGGAGGTGCTGCTGCGCTTCCATCTGATTGACGGCACGGCAAAGGCCTGGAAGCCGGTGGCCGGGCATGCCAAGAATTATACCTATCCGCCCCTGAGCTTCCGGATGGGCATTCAGGCCACCCCGGTCAAGCCGTTTGTGGAAAATCCGTACAAGGAAAAAATCCTGCATATCGATTGCTTCAAGAAGATTCTGGAGGAATATGATGATTTCCTGGCCAAGCCCGTGGTAGAGGGCAGCAGCGAAAGCGGCTATGACCGCATGCAGCGCCTGGGCGTGACCACCCTTTTGCTCCATGAAAAATGGAATAAGATTCAGAATTACTGGGAGCTTTCCGAGCCCACGGATCGTTTGGCCAGAACCATTATTTCCGAATGCCACAAGCGCGGCATCAAGGTAATCCCCTATTTCGGCTACGAAATCTCCTCCCTGAATCCCAAATACAGCGAATATGCCTCTTCCCGCATGCAGATGGCGGATGGCGTTTACGGCGGCGGCTGGTATCGCAAGCCCAATCAGCGGGATTACTGCCTCTGCTTCTGCTCGCAGTATGCCCGGGATATGGCCGAGGGCGTCAAACGGCTGATTGAGAAATACGGCTTTGACGGGATTTATCTGGATTCCACCCTTTACCCCAATGGCTGCATCAATACCGATCATGGCTGCGGCTATATCGATTTGGAGGGCCGGCTGCGCCCCACCTATCCCATGACGGCGCTGCGCGGCTTTATGCGGAGTCTGTACGAGTATTTTGAGCCGCTGGGCAAAATGATCAATCCCCATCTGAGCAATTGCTGCAATATTCCGGCCCTTTCCTTCTCCCATCTGAACTGGGATGGCGAGCATTCGCAGACCTATATTAACGCCAACGGCATTGAAAAAATCCCGCTGGATTATATGCGTGCCGAATATTCGGCCAGAAATTTCGGCATTCCCTATGAATTCCTGGCCTACACCTTTGAAAACTGGAGCTTTGAGGATTCCCTCTCCATCGGGCTGATCCACGGCATGCTTTCCCGCCCGAATGATATCGGCAAGCCCCTGGAAGTGATGGCGCCCATCTGGAAGGCGGTGGATAGCTTCCCCATGGAGGGCGCGGCCTGGCATCCCTATTGGGAAAACGGGCTCCTGCCTGAGGATGCGAAAATGAAAATCAGCTACTATCAGGCCGGCCAGGAGGACGATCGGTATCTGGTTTTCGTTGCCAATCCCACCGATCAGAATCAGCAAACCGCCGCTATCCGCCTGACCGATAAACCGGTGAAAATCTTCAGCGTTAAAAAACAGGCCGAAATCCCGCCTGCCATTACCCTGAACGCCCGCGAAAGCGATGTACTCCTGATCCAACCCGTCTAAGGGGTACGGGGAGTACGGGGAAATATTTTGCGGGAGGATGCTTTTGCGTCAAAAGCACCCTCCCGCGCCCTCCCGAAAACCCAGAGGAGGAACGGGATTTTTGCGGGAGGAGACTTTTGCGTCAAAAGTCCCCTCCCGCACCCTCCCGAAAACCGGCTCTGGATGTTTCGCGGAGGGTTATAACAAAGTTGAATGCCAGTGAAGCAGAGGGAAGAAAGGCTTTGATCTTCAAAGAAACTTCATCTCGAAAACCGGCCCTGGATGGTTCATGGCGAGGTGTAAGCAAATTGAATGCCAGCGAAGCAAAAGAGAAATAGTTGGAAGGAAGAAAACAGCAATGCTTTCACCAAACGTGACGGCATTGCTGCTGTTTTTTAATTGCTATTCTTTTTTGCTGATCTGGCATTCAATTTGGCAAGAACCCTCCATGAACCATCCAGAGCGGGTTTTCGGAGGGGGTGCGGGAGGGGGCTTTTGGCTACAAAAGCCTCCTCCCGCAATAAATATCCCCATCCGTTACCCCCCGTACCCTTACAGGGGAGGTCCAGGCGCGGTTGCCCTGGGCGTCGGTAATTTCGGCGCGGACAAAGGTATCGGCGTCCTGGAGTTCATAGGTGCTTTCGGTCATGGCGTGGCCCCTGCGGCAGCGGCCGGTCACCCAGGGCGAATCGGAGTAGAAGATAATCTGCTCGGCGGGGGAGCAGTGCAGGGAAAACACGCCGTTTTCCAGCACGGCCGATTCAATTCTCGGCCCCTGGGAGGCATAGACCCGGCCGTTTTTCAGCGCGTCCAATACGCTTTCCCGGGTCAGCACAGGGGCGCTGAGCATCAGGAAGGCGGCGCATTGATCGCCGTTATAAAAATGCGCGTCATCCCCGGCCACCACCGGCAGGCAGCAGCCATCGCCATTACATAGATCCAGCACGGCGGAGGAATCCGCCCGACTGGCATTCCACGGCGGCTGGGAAACCTGATTAAAAATCTCCACCGCGCAGACGCCCTGGGCCTTCAGCGCCTGAATAACCTCGGGCTCATTCAGGCTCCAGGCGGGATGCGCCAGAATCACGGCGGCCTGCTGGGAGAGCAGCGCCCTGATCCCGTTTTCCGGGCTTTCCATGATCCCGGGGAAATCCATGATTCCCTCCTGCACGCCGATGCCCACCAGATGCACCGCCTGGCGATGATGCAGGTTCACAAAATAATCCAGTTCAATGCCGGGCAGCAGGAGCAGCGAGGAGGGGATGGCATCGGGATCGGTCACCCGGCGATGATCGGTCAGGGCCAGAAAATCATACCCCGCCGCTTCATACAGCCGCACGGCTTCCTCCGGGCGCATGCGCCCATCGCTGTTTTTCGTATGGGTGTGCAGATTGCCCTTCCATTGGGGCAGGCGTTCGTCAATCAGCTGCTGTATCATTTCAGGCCTTCCGCTCCTTGCCCATAAAGCAGGCGGCCAGCGTGCCGGGGCCGCAATGGGCGCCGATGACCGGGCCGATCATCTGGATGCGGATATCCCGGATTTCGGGGATGCGGCTGCGGAGCAATTCGGAAAGGCGCTTGGCCTCATCCTCCACATCGCCGTGCAGGATGACCACGGTTTGCTCCTGGGGATTTTCGATATTCTCCGCCGTGCGCTCCACCAGCGTGCGGATGGCCTTTTTCCGGCCCTGCACCTTTTCGGCGGATTCCAGCTTGCCCGCCCGGCTCATGGTGATGATGGGCTTGATATCCAGCACCGTGCCGAATACGGCGCTGGTGGCCGAAATGCGGCCGCCCCGGCGGAGATACTTCAGATCATCCACCGTAAACCAGGCCTGGGCACGCAGCCGGTTATCCCGGATCCATTGCTCCACCTCTTCCATGCTCTTGCCCGCCTCATACTGGGCATGCGCGCCCAGGATGATCAGCGTCTGGGGCGCAGAAATGCTCAGGGTATCCACCACGATGAATTTCCGCTGGGGATATTTTTCCAGCAGCTGCTCCCGGGCGGCATAGATATTATTGATGGTGGCGGACATCTGAGAGGAAAAGGCCACGAACAGCAGATCCTTCTCCTGAAGAATGGGCTCAAAATATTCCAGATACGCCTCCGTGGGCAATAAAGAGGTGCTGGGCGCGGCGCCGGCACGCATCCTTTCAAAAAATTCCTTCTCGCCGCCGTTCCTTCCGTTGTCATCCAGATATTCTTTTCCGTCCAGAATGTAGGGCATCCGAACCACGGGAATATTTTTTTCATCAGCGATGGCATAGTAAAGATCGCTGTCGCTGTCTGTCATAAATACATAACTCTGTTCCATGCGGGCTTTTCCTCCTTCAATTCTGATTTCACTTTCATTGTACCCTGTTTTTGCAAAAAAAGCAACAATTTCCGACAGGATGGGAGAGAAACGGGGAATTATTTTGCCGGGGAAAGAGACGGGATTTTTGCGGGAGGAGACTTTTGCGTCAAAAGTCCCCTCCCGCACCCTCCCGAAAACCTGCTCTGGATGTTACCTGGAAGGCTCCTGCCAAATTGAATGCCAGATCAGCAAAAGGGAATAGCGATTAGAAAAACCGTAGCATTGTCTTCACGTTTAATGGAGCATTGCTGATTTGCTTCTAACCGCTTGTTTCCTTTTGCTTCACTGGCATCCAATTTGGCAAGAACCTTCCATGAAACATCCCGCGCCGGTTTGCAAGATGAAGTTTCTGTGAAGATCGATGCCTTACGTTCCTTTGCTGATCTGGCATTCAATCTGGTTATAGCCCTCCAAGCACCATCCAGAGCCGGTTTTCGGGAGGGTGCGGGAGGGTGCTTTTGACACAAAAGCATCCTCCCGCAATATTTTCCCCCGTATCCCGTTCCCATCCTACTGCTGGGCGTTGGCCATGGCCTGGGTCAGGCGGCTCATGGCGGCGGCCAGGGCATCGCTGGTGGGCTGATAGCTGATGACCGAGCCAAGCTCCCCGATGGCGGCGGAAAGATTCTGATACGCCCAATGCTCTGCGGGCAGCGCCGCCAATTGATTCTGGGCCTGGGCGAGCAGGCGCTGGGCATCGGGCAGCAGCTGAGACTGCACCCAGTAATCATTGCCGTAGCTAACGCCATACTGATGAACGCCGCAGCCGATAGAGCCCAGCAGCGCCGCATTGGCATTGCCGTCGGCGGTAAGGCGCAGCGTGGCATATTCGCCCAGATAATCCGCCAGCACATCGGCATATTCGCCGCCGGTGTATTCATAGAGGGGATGGCCCATGGGCAGGATGACCACGCCCTTATTGGAAACGGAGGGGCAGTATTCCGTAGCCAGCAGGCCGGTATCATTGCAGACGGACAGGGTATAATGCATCTGGCAGGATACGGTAGGCGCATGATCGCCGGGCCAGTAATCGGTGGTGGTGCCATAGCCCATCACATCGCTGCGGCAGGCATCGGTGGCCAATTGCCCGGAAACATTGCAGGTGGTCACCTTGACCAGCCCGTAATCCGAGGGGCTGCCCTCCATAATATCCCGGTTGGAAAGCCCCATATGGATTTTTTCCATATAGGCCTTCCATAGCTTGGCGGCGCTGTTGCCGCCGGTGGTTTTGGAGGAGAGGGCCTTGTAATTATCATGGCCGATCCAGAGGGCGGAGCAATACCAGCCGGTCAGGCCGGCAAAGAAGACGCCCTTCTGATCGGAATTGGTTCCCGTTTTCCCGGCCACGGTCTGGCCGGAGATTCTGGCCGCCGAGCCCGTGCCGGAGGAGGCGTTTACCACGCTCTTCATCATATCCACCGTCAGATACGTGGTGGAGGCCTTAAAGACCTGGCGGCGCACCTGATTGGCATGGCCGTCATAGATATTGATCATTTCGCCCTTCTCGTTTTCCTCAAAGATGCCCAGGAAGGTAATGGGGCTTTGGTAAATGCCGCCATTGCCCAATACGCCAAAGGCCACCGCCATTTCATAGGGCGTGATACCCGATGAGCCCAGGGCCAGGCCGAAGGGCGTGCGGTTGATATGCTCCTCCGATACGCCCAGACGCAGCAGGAAATCGGCCGAGCGCTCCACACCCACAAAATTCATCAGCGCATAGGCCGCGGCGGTGTTATCGCTGCGGGTCATGGCGGTGCGCAGGGTTTCGGGGCCGCGATAGGAGGAGCCGCCGTAATTCTTCGGCCAGGTATCCTTGCCGTCGCTGCCCGTCCAGCCCTTGATGGGCAGGGGCATGTTATAAAGAATGGTGCCGGCCCCGGCCCCCAGCTCGATGGCGGGGGCATAGACAGAAATGGGCTTGATGGAGGAGCCCACGGGCATATTCATATCGGTGGCGCGGTTGAGGGTCTTGCGCTTTTCGGGCCTGTTTCTGCTGCCCACAATGGCCTTTACCTCGCCGGTGCGGTAATCCAGCACCACCGCGGCGGCCTGGGGCTGGATGATTTCATCATAGGTGCCATCGGAATTCCGGGCGCGGTAAATGCTGTCCGAGGGATCGCGGAGGGAAGGATAGCTGCTGTAATTTTCCAGGGTTTCCTCCACCATGGTCTGGATTTCGGTATCCAGGGCCAGATACACATGATACCCCCCGGTGCGCAGCTTATTTTCCATTCGGGTGCGATTGGCGGAGGTATCCTCCAGTCCCTCCAGGGAAAGCAGCGCCTTTACCACATCCCGGATGGCATATTCCACATAATGGGCATAGGGATAGAGGGAGGCCGAGGCCGGGGATTCGGCAAGCACGGCGGCGGAATCGGGGGAGAGGGCGGAAAGATACTGCTCCTTGGTGATGAACTGATTCTCATACATGCACCGAAGCACATAATCCGTCCGGTCATCGGTGATTTTTTTGTAATCGGTGGTTTCACTCTGGCGGGTGTAATAATTCCGCCGGGGATTGTAATAATAGGGATTGGTGGTAAGCCCTGCCAGCATGGCGCATTCCCGGAGGGAAAGCTCATTCAGGTTTTCCTTGCCGAAATAGCCATAGGCGGCCACCTTCACCCCGTAATAATCCTCGCCCAGATAGATGGTATTCAGATAGGATTCCAGAATTTCGCTTTTTGTATATTGGGTTTCCAGCTGCATGGCCAGATAGGCCTCCTGGATTTTGCGCTTGTAGGATTGCTCGCTGGAAAGCAGGGTATTTTTAATCAGCTGCTGGGTGATGGTAGAGCCCCCCTGCTGGGAGCCGGAAACAAAATTGGTGATGAACGCGCCGATGATGCGCTTGATATCCACGCCGTTATGGGTATAGAAGCGGGCATCCTCCACCGCCACAAAGGCATGCTGCAGCGAAAGGGGCATGGTATCGATGGAAACCATAATGCGGTTTTCCGTGCCCCGGTATTCGGTGATCAGGCTGCCGCTGGCATCGTAGATAAAGGAGGTCTGGGCCTGATCATCAATGGCGGCCAGATCCAGGGTGGGGGCGGTTTCCATATATCCCTTGGCAATGCCCACCACCGCGCCTGCCCCAGCCAGGCCGAAAAGCAGAATCAGCAGCACCAGCATCCGGAAGGAATTGACGATGACCCCCAGCAGGAAGGAGGGCTTACGGGTGCGGGGCTTGAGGATGGTGCGCTTTTCGGGCTTTTTTTCTTCTTCTGTTTCGAAATATTCCTCCCCCGTCCAGCTTTCGCGGGGGAAATAAGCCCCTGCGCTATCTTCCGCCGGGGGATTCCCCTCGTAATAGCCGTTTCCCTCCTGACCGGTGTAGGCGTATATTTCATCGGCGGGCTGGGGATAGGCCGCGTCCTGCGCGCCCTCCTCCCAGAGGGGAGCGTCCATTTCCTCCGGGCTCCAATCCGCCGGATAGGCGGCGTTATAATCCTGCCTGCTGTCAGGCTGCTTTCGTTTCACGGCGTACCTCCTTGGGCAAAAAAATCCTCTCCCGCTTCAAGATTATAGCACGAACAGGCCCTCTATTACAAGCGGGCGACCATAGAACGAATCACCGGCGGAAATTATTGCATCCGCCGCAGAGCGAAAAGCAGAAGGGCGATGAGGAAGGCAAGGAGGGGGAAAAGCCAGCGGGATACGCGGCGGGGAAGATTCCTGCCCGGCGCGGGCCGTTTTTTCTGCACCGGCGGGGGAAGGAGGATTTCCGTGGGGCTCTGGCTATCCTTTGGCGGGGCGGGGTCTTCCGGCTGCGCGGGCGGGGCGGGCTCCTCCTGGGGCAGGGGAAATTTTCTCTCGTTCAGGAAGGGCAGAAACTGATCCCGCACTTGCCTTTCCAGGGGATGAATGAAAAATACATTCCGGGCGTTGAGCAATTCCATTCTTTCCGCCCGGAGGGCCGCGGCCTTTTTCGGCATGCCGCAAAGGGCCCTGATCCCGCCCGGGGTATCCAGATGCAATTCATGCAACAGGCACGCCGGGGCCAGCAGCCGGATGGCGAAAATATCCGCCGCATAATCATCCAATTCCGCCGGGTTTTCCATCAGATCGCCCTCGTTTTCCCGGCTCTGGTATGTCCGCACCCCGCCGGGCAGGCTCCTGGTGGCATGGGAAAGAAAAAAGTGGCCCAGCTCATGGGCCACCGCAAAACGAACGCCGTCTTCATCCAGCCTTCCGGAATCATAAAAGATATGCCATCTGCCCCGGATTTTCAGCGATCGGCAGGGCCCGCTCCCCGCTGCTTGCAGAAGCTGCATCAGACGGGGCTGGGCCGCATCGGGAAACAGGGAATGAAGCTCTATTCCCTGATCCTGGGCCAGGGAAAGCACATCTGCCGGGAGCCGCTTTTCTCTCAGCTGCAAAAGCGCCCGCCAGGCCATATCCCGGGCATCCTGGTATCGCCGGTAGGTATTCATCGAATCCTTCCTTTTCGCTGCATGGCTTCCGCCCCGGGGCAGGGGCCGCCCTTATTGCAGCGCCTCCTCAAAGGCCTCAAAGAATTCCGGGCATGCCCAGGTGCCGCAGCCCATCAGGCGCTCGCCGTTTACGGCCATTTGCAGCACCAGCCCGTTTTCCAACTGGATCAGCAGGGATTGATTGGTTTCCCCGCTGCCTGCCCGCAGAAAGCTGGCGTTATTCAGCAGCACGCTGATCAGCTCCTGGGCCTTGGCCGCATCGTTAATGGCGCCGATCCCGGAAATTTCCAGGGCCACCGCCCTTTTCGCCTGCAGCGTGGAGGACAGGGATTCGCTGCCCACCAGCGCGCTGTCCCCAAAGGAGACCCGCTGGAAAACCCGCAGGCTGCCATTAACCCGGGCGGCCGCCATGGCCCCGTTCATTCCGCGAACGGCGTACACCGTTTCCCCGGCCTGCACCGTATTGGAGCAGATGCCGTTTTTCCCGGCAAGGGCGGGCTCGCTGGTGAATTGCTCTACCGTGCCCAGCGCATCCCCCAGCAGCGCTTCGGAAATGCCGGTGGGGTTGGTAAGCAAACGGTAATACCGCCCGTTTACCCCAATCAGCGGGAAATTGCCGCCGCTGGCCGGGGCCCAGATGCTGCGGAAGGAGGGATTTTTTCCCGTGCGGATGCTGATGCTGCCCGGGGGCACATCCAGCGCCAGCTTTTCGCCCTGGGGCAGATTGCTGCCTGCGGCCAGGGTATCAATCAGGGGCTGATGGGTGGGCTGGGGGGAAGAGGGGGCCTGCAGCGAGGGCAAAACGCCCCATACCGCGCCAAGCAGCACCAGGCATGCGCACAGCGCGGGGATCAGCCGCCGGGCCGGAACGGAAAAAACGCCCTTTTTCTTTTTGCCCTGGGCGGCCTCAAGAATTTTCCGCTTCAGCCGCTCATCCGCCTGAAGGCCGGTGGAATCGGCCATTTGCGGCAATTGCTTCAGCCTTTCCTCCACGCTCTTCATTGCGCTCCACTCTCCTTTAAAATATCCTCTAATTTCTTTCGTCCTCTGGACAGACGGCTGGAAATGGTGCCCTCCGGCACGCCCAGCATTTCGGCGATCTCGGCGATGCCGTAGCCCTGATAATAATGAAGCAGGATCACATCCCGGAAATCAGCGGGCAGACGGCGGATGGCGGCAAGCAATTCCTGCCGCTCCAGCCTTTCCTCCATCTGATCGGGGGCGGGGGCCAATTCCATGGCCGGGCTGCCCAGCACCACCCGCTTTACCCAGGCGGCGCGCCATAAATCCCGGCAGCGGTTCAGCGCCACCTTCAGCAGCCATGCCTTTTCCCGCCCGGGGGTCAATTCCGGCGTGTGGGTGATGAGACGCACGAATACATCCTGCGTCACATCCTCCGCCTGCTGGCGATCCCCCAGGTAAAAATAGCTGACACGCAGGACGTCGCTGGCGTATTTTTCATACAGCGCTTCAAAAAGGCCTTCATCCATCCGGCCTTCTTTCGTCTGCCCTGCAGCCTGTTCATTCATACAACGCAATACCCTTCCCAATTCTTGCACGTTCGGGCAAATAATTCTTTCCTTTTTTCTGCCCTTCCCGTTTATTATAAACCAGAGGCGAGGATGGGTCAAGGCGTCTTTGGCCCGCTTAAGCCACCTCTGCCGATTTTTTACATTTTTTCCGCCCGCGCCTTTGGGGCAATGCTATTGTGCCCCGGAACAGGCAAAACCCTGCATCACGATGCGGAAAATGCCGCCGGCGAAAAAGGGCGCTTTTGGGCGGCTGCTGCCGAAGAAGTTTACTTGTTTTGCCGCCCTCAACGTGATACAATAAAGGCGATCTTTCCGAATCAGGAGGTGCTGCTTTTTGCGAAAAATCACCGTGATCCTCGTTTGCCTTTTGCTGGCGCTTCTGCTGACGGGCTGCGCCGCGCCGCAGGGGGCAGATTCCTCCCCGACGCCGAATGTTGTGGAGGCGCCGAAAATTGAGGGCGACGGCCCCCTGGCCCGGCAGGCGAAGAAAATCATGGCTCCCTATGAAGCACAGCTTGAGCGCACGGCGCTTAAATGTCAGGGCAATCTGACCTATACCATCCCCGGCGATATGCTCAATGCCTTTACCCAGGATGCCCTGGAAACCGGCGCACAGCCCGAAAACGGGCGCTATCAGTTTGTCTGGCGGCAATCCGGGCAGCATACCTATCAGGCTACCGGGCTGGAGGTGCAGCAGCAGGTGGACAGCGCCGCCGCCCAGGCAACCCCCGATCCCATGGGGGATGCGCCCATGGACGGGCAGCAGATGGGCGATTTTTCCGTCAGCGGCGGCGGCTATTTTGAGCGCAGCCGCGCCTATGATGTGGCGGCCGATCTTTCCGGCGGCACCATGGAAATGACCGATACCCTGGACGGCAATACCACCGGCCATGAATTCTTTGCCTTCTCCTGCCGCGAGGATGCGCTGTATTTCGTGGACGCCGCCCTGGATTTTTCCGCCGGGCTGGATGGCCTGGAAAACTCGGGCGCGTATCTGGTGGCTGCAGGCGTGATCAAGGAAAATGCACTGGAAATCGTGGAATACCGCGCTGCAAACCGGGAAAGCATCCCCACCCCCGAAACCCTGGATATGCAGGCGCTCCTTCGCCAAATCACCCCCGTCACCCACCTGACCGTGGGGGAGAAATGACGGGGAACGGGGGAGGAACGGGATTCTTTTCGGGAGGATGCTTTTGCGTCAAAAGCACCCTCCCGCACCCTCCCGAAAACCGGCTCTGGATGGTTCGTGGGTGAATCTTGCCAAATTGAATGCCAGATCAGCAAAAGCGAATAGCAATAGGAAAAAACAACAGCAATGTCTTTACGCTTGGCAAGGACATTGCTGCTTTGTTCTTTACACCTAGCTTCCCTTTGCTTCACTGGCATCCAATCTGGTTTTTCTTTTTTGTATCATCCAGAGGTGGTTTTCGGGAGGGTGCGGGAGGGGACTTTTGACACAAAAGTCTCCTCCCGCAATTAACTTCCCCCGTTTCTTTTTGCCCCCTACCCGTGCTGCCTGCGGCGGCAGTCCCCGGCGTATTCGCCGGTATATTTTTTAAACATCCGGCTGAAATAGCCCGTATCGCAGAAACCCATCAGTTCGGCCACCTGTTCGACGGAATACATGCCGGACTGCAATAGATCCCGGCCCTTCTGCACGCGCATTTTCAGGTGATAGGCGGTAGGGGAGAGATGCAGTTCGGCCAGGAAGCGGCGGTGGAAGGTGCTTTTGCTCATGAAGCACATTTCTGCCAGCATATCGATAGAGATGGTGGATTGCAGGTTATCCTCCATATAGCGGATGGCGGGGGTAATGGATTTGAGGCGCGGATTGGTCTGCATGAGGGATTGATCGGTGGAGAGGGAATAGAGCAGATTATAGAGAAGCTCCTTGGCCTTCAGATTGGAAAAGCCGCCCTGCAATACATAATCCAGCAGCCGGTACATGGTCTGGCTGTAATACCGGTTTTCATCCCAGGCGATCAGGCGCACCGTATGATCCAGAATAATTTCATGCTTTTCTTCATCATAAATGGAGAAGAGGATGCCGATGCCCCGGCAGCCCTCGGGGGAGGTAACCGTGGTGCGATAGCCGGAGCCGGTGGGCATGAAAAGCACATCCCCCGCCGCAGCGGAAAAGAATTTGCAGCCGTTTTTATCAAAATAATCCCGGGTGCCGCTGATCATGCAGAAGAGCAGATTGCTGGGGCGGAGCAATTGAATATCCGAGTCGCCCAGCCCCCAGACGCATTCCTTGGCCGCAATCCCGGTGATCATTACATCCCCAGCCAGCTGATGAATCTGCTCGGTGATCATAAAAATCCCTCCAATTGACAGGATCATACAACAAATGTGCGACGATAATCTATTATAACATCTTTTTTTCTGGAGTACAATAGCAATATCAATCATGGCTTTTATGTAAAAAATCAAGCCAATTTCAGGGGGGAACGAAGATGGAAAAACTGCGCGTTGGTCTTATCGGTGTCGGCGGAATTATGAATGGCGTCCATATTCCCGGTTATCAGGCCTGCAATGATTGTGAAATCGCGGCGATCTGCGATATTAACCCGGAAACCCTTAAGCGGGTGGGCGAAAAGCTGGGCCTGCCGGAGGAAAGGCGCTTCCTCAGCTATGAAAAGCTGATGGACAGCGGGCTGGTGGATCTTGTGGATATCGCCACCCCCGATGCCGTCCATTGCGAAATTGCCCAGGCGGCGGTGGAGCGCAATCTGCCCATCAGCGTGGAAAAGCCCATGGGCATGAATTATAAAGAGGTAAAGCGCGTCTGCGATGCCGCCAATGCCAAGCATCTGCCCGGCCATGTCTGCTTCTCCTGGCATTACCGCCCCTATGTGCGCCTGATGCGGGAGCAGATCGTCAGCGGCAAGCTGGGCAAGCTGTATCATGTGTATATCCGCTGCATCAAGGACAGCGGCCTGTGGGAGGGCCGCCGCCTGGAATGGCGCTTTGACGGCAAGCAATCGGCCTCCGGCGTCATGGGCGATCTTTGCTCCCATATGTTTGATATCGCCCGCTTTATCGGCAATGAATTTATTTCCGTCAGCGCCGATGCGGGGATCTTCGTAAAGGAACGCCGAGCCCTGGACAGCGAGGAAATCGTGCCCGTTACCACCTGGGACTGGTGCAATGTGCTGGCCCGGATGGAGAATGATGTCAACGCCACCTTCCAGATTTCCCGCACCACCAAATTTATCGGCGACTGGATCCAGGTGGAGGCCTATGGCGAAAAGGGCCGGCTGACCTATACCTATCTGGTGGGCGATCAGAAGCTGGAAATGCAGACCGAAAAGGGCGAAATCAAGCTGCTGATTCCCGACGCTTCCTATAACGCCAATCAGTCCCAGGCGTATCTGAATATCGTCAATAACAGGCTGGATGGCCTGGAGGCCACCCTGGAAAACGCCTGCAAGTGCCAGGCCGCGCTGGACGCCGCCTATCGCTCCGTTGAGGAGGGCCGCTGGGTCACCATCGAAGAGGTAGAAAAGGATTGCTGAGCCTGAACAGGGCATGATCCGCCGCCGGGCGTTCTCTCCTGGGAGAAAATGTGCCGCGGCCCGGAAAGCGGATGCGAAAATCCGCAGACAGAAAAAAGGAGTGACGCTGTTATGAAGCTTGGTACCTTTGTCCGCCCCACCTCCATGGAGCCTGCCGCCCTGGACGCCGTATTTGCCCCGTTAAAGGAAATGGGCTTTACCGCCTGCCAGCTGGCCTATAAGCCGGAGGTATTTCTCCGGGAGGATGCGGAGGCCATCCGCGCCGCCGCAGACAGAAACGGCATTGAAATCTCCGCCCATTTTATCGGCTTCCGGGATCCCTATACCGCATGGGATCTGAAATATGCCTATCTGATGAGCGGGCTGACCTCGCCCACCTTCCGGGCCATGCGCATGGAATATCTGATGAAGGGCTGCGAATTTGTCAAATGGCTGGGCATCACCGATCTGATCATCCATGCGGGCAATATCCCCAATAATCCCTTTGATCCCAATTATTCCTCGCTGGTGGGCTGCATCCGCGTGCTGGGCGGCCGCTGCAAGGAGCTGGGGCTGAATCTGCTGTTTGAAACCGGCGCGGAAACGGCGGTTTCCCTGCTTCGGCTGATTCAGGATGTGGGCCTTGATAATCTCTTTATCAATTTCGATACCGGCAACGGCGCCCTTTACGGCAATTACGGCGCGCTGGACGCGGCATATATCTACGGCCATCTGGTGCGCAATATCCATGTGAAGGATGGCCTGCCCCCCACGGATCCCGATCATCTGGGGATGGAAACGGCCCTGGGCGATGGCGTTGTGGATTTTGACGGCGTGATGAAGCGCCTCTTCTCCCTGGGCTATGACCGCTATATGATTATCGAGCGGGAAGTGGGCACGGGCGAGCAGCAGAAGAAGGATGTACTGAGAGCGAAAAAATATATCGAGGATATGCTGGCAAAGCGGCCCTGAGGCAGGGCCGGGGCTGCCATGGCCCGGGGGGAAAAAAAGGGCCATGGCGGCCATGATGAAAAAGAAGGATCAAAAGGCGAGCATGCCGGAAAAGGGGCGGGAGGCCCTTAAAAAATTAGCATTATAAGTAAATATATGCAAAGAAGGGAGGGTATTGGCATCCTTCGGTATGCTGCCCGTATGATACCCCTTGTTTCCTGTACCTAAAAAACCTGAATCGACAGAAATGGAGGAAAACATGATGAAGAAAATGCTGGCTCTGCTTCTTGCGGCTCTGCTCGCCTTTGGCTGCGTTTCCATGGCTGTGGCGGAGGATGAGAAGCGTCCCCTGGAGGGCGTCACCCTTTCCTACTGGTATCCCATGTGGGCCTGGGAATCCGAATTCGTCGGCACCGGCGATATGAGCGATCTGTATTTCTATTCCGAGCTGGAAAAGGAACTGGGCTGCACCATCGAATGGATTCTGCCCCCTGTGGATGATACCGCGGCCATCGCGGCGCTGAATGTGCTGCTGGCCTCCTCTGATCTTCCCGATATCGTGACCCACCCCTACTACACCTATTATCCCGCCGGCAATGACGCCGCCGTGGAGGATGGCGTGTATATCGATCTGAAGCCCTATCTGGAGGAATATGCCCCCGATTACTGGAAGCTGCTGCAGGAAGACGAAGAAATGATGAAGCAGGTAACCACCGATAATGGCTACATCTGGTGCTTCTACATGATCGATTCCTTTGCCCAGCCCAGCTATGGCGGCCCCGTCTGGCGGCAGGATTATGTGGAAGCGGTCAACGGCAAGCTGCCCGAAACCGTGGATGAAATGCATGAGCTGCTCACCAAATTCAAGACCGAGCTGAATCTGCAGTATCCCATCTATGACGATGCGGTGCATTATCTGCCCTTTGCCTGGGGCGTCAAGAATGATATGATGCTGGATGAAGAGGGCAAGGTTGTCTACGGCCCCGTGCTGGATGGCTGGAAGGAATACCTGAAGACCATGCATCAGTGGTATGTGGAAGGCCTGCTGGCGGAAGACTATCAGGCCCCTGCCGATGCCAAGCAGTCCTGGGTGGACGGCAAGATCGGCATGGCGCATCTGGGCTTCAACAACATCACCGAATATACCTCTCTGGCCAATGCTGCCGGTGTTGAGGGCTATGCCATGATCGCCTCCGAATATCCCACCCTGGAGGCCGGGCAGAGCGTGCGCTTCAAGGCCGTCCACGCCTATCGCGCCCAGCAGAACTGCACCGCCGTTACCACCTCCTGCAAGAATCCCGAGGCGGCCATCACCTTCCTCAATGCCAAGTTCACGCAGGAAAACATCATCAAATCCAACTACGGCGAAGAGGGCGTTTCCTATACCATGGTAGACGGCAAGCCCCAGTACACCGAGGAAGTGGCCCATCCCACCGAGCCCGGCATGACCCTGGGCATCCTGCTCTACAAGTACGCCCTGGGCAAGGGCCCCTACTATCGCATCATGGACCGCAACTGGTTCACCCATCTGGATCATGCCATTGATGCCATGTATCTGTGGGATGGCTCCACGGACGGCGGCTCCGGCGATATTCCCGATCCCTTCCTCTCCATGCCCACCGAGGACGGCGAAGAATACTCCGCCATCTTCAACGATGTGAAGACCTATGCCAACGAGGCCCGGGTAAAATTCATCACCGGCGAATGGGATATCGATGCCAAGTGGGATGAATATGTATCCACCATCGAAGGCATGGATCTGGAAACTGCGCTGGAAATCAAGCAGGCTGCCGTAGATCGCTACAACGCCCGCTGATCTGATTCCCAAATACTTCCTGGGCCCGCTTCCGGGCCTGCCCATCGCGGAGGGGAGGGGATACCCTTCCCTCCGCCTTGCCTTTCAGGGCAGCAACACAGAAAAACTGGGGGGAATAAAACATGGCGCAAAAACTGGCCCCGATCCTGAATGTTGCGGAGATTCGCCCCATGAAGAAGATGAGCCTCTTCGCGATTCTTAAACGGGATTTTCAGAAGCACTGGCAATTGTATCTGATCATGCTGCCGGTGCTGGTCTGGTATCTTACCTTCTGCTATGGCCCGCTCTATGGTCTGGCGGCCGCCTTCCAGCGCTTCAATGTGCGCAAGGGCATCGCCAACAGCCCCTGGATTGGCCTGAAGAATTTTGTTGATTTCTTCAACAGCTTCTATTTCAGCCGCGTGCTGATCAATACCCTGCGGCTGAATCTGATGGATCTGCTTTTCGCCTGGCCCAGCAGCATCCTTTTTGCCCTGCTGCTCAATGAAATCGGCCACAGCGGCTTCAAGCGCTCCGTGCAGACGCTGACCTATCTGCCCCATTTCATTTCCACCGTGGTGGTCTGCGGCCTTATTTCCGATTTTTCCGCCGTCAATGGCGTTTTCAATGATGTCATCGCCGCCCTGGGGGGCACGCGCATTTCCCTGTTGACAAAATCCAATCTCTTTACGCCCATTTATGTGCTTTCCAATATCTGGTCGGGCATGGGGTATGGCAGCATCATTTATCTGGCGGCAATCGGCGGCATCAACAGCGAATTATATGAGGCGGCCATGCTGGATGGCGCGGGCCGTCTGCGGCAGACCTGGCATGTTACCCTGCCCGGCCTTGCCCCCACCATCATCACCATGCTGATCATGCGTATCGGCAATATCCTGAATGTTGGCTATGAAAAGATCCTGCTGCTGATGAACGACGCCAACCGCGAATCCGCCGAGGTTATATCCACCTTCGTTTACCAAAAGGGCCTGGTGGAGGCCTCCTATGGCTATTCTACGGCGGTGGGCCTGTTCAATTCCGTGATCTGCCTGCTCTTCCTGGTGGCCGCCAATACAATCAGCCGGAAATTCTCCGAAACGTCGCTGTGGTAAGGGGGAAGGGAAAGATGAGAAAAAAATCGTTTTCCCGGCGGGTTTTCCTGGTACTCAATACGCTGTTCATGATTGCGGTTTCCCTGATCTGCCTGCTGCCCTTCCTGCATGTGGTGTTTGCCTCCTTCAGCCAGCCCAATGCCGTGCAGCTTCATCAGGGCATTCTGCTCTATCCTCTGGGCTTCAATCTGGAAAGCTATAAGCTGGTCTTTTCCAAGGATACGCTGATGACGGGCTATGGGGTCACGCTGTTTGTCACCTTTACCGGCACCTTCATTTCCATGCTGCTGAGCTGCTTTGGCGCCTATGTGCTTTCCAAGCGCGGGGTGCTGCTCAATAGGGTGTTCCTGCGGCTGATTACCATTACCATGTTTCTGAGCGGCGGCATGATTCCCTTCTATCTCCTGGTGGATGGCATCGGGCTGAATGGCTCCATCTGGGCGCTGATTCTGCCCTATTGCATGAATACCTGGAATATGATGGTCATGCGCTCCTCCTTCCGGGCACTGCCGGAAAGCATTGAGGAATCGGCGCATATCGACGGCGCGTCGGAATTGACTATTCTCTTCCGCATCGTGCTGCCCCTGTCCGTTCCGGTATTGGCGGTTATGGTCATGTTCTATGCCCTGACCTACTGGAACAGCTGGTTCCCGGCCTCGCTCTTCATCCGCAAGCGCAATATGTATCCCCTGCAGCTGCTGATGCGTGAAATCCTGATGATGGATGAGGGCACGCTGAATTCCACCGTGGGCACCGGCAGCGAAATCAACGCCATGGGGGATGAGCTGGGCGCGCAGAATTATGTGGAATTGCTCAAGTATACCACCATCGTGGTATCCACGCTGCCCATCATCTGCGTCTATCCCTTCCTGCAGAAATATTTTGTTACGGGAATTTTGGTAGGCTCCTTGAAGGAATAAGAAAAGAAAGGGAGAATTAACTCCTCTGTATCACAATTGGAAAGAGGCGATACCTTTGGTCAAGAAATTCGGCAATACCACCCTGACGACCTTCCCTACGGAATCCGATGTTTATCTGGATATGGCGCTTGCCATGTATGACGAGGTCAAAAAGAATAATGCCCTGGGCAAAAAGACCGTCATGATCGTGCCCGTGGGCCCCACTGGTCAGTATCCTATTTTTGCACGGCTGGTCAATGAAACCGGCCTGTCCCTGAAGAATGTGTATTTCTTCAATATGGATGAATATCTTATTACCCCCACCCAGCCCATCGATCCCGCCCATCCCATGAGCTTCCATCTGCGGATGAAGACCGAATTGTATGATCGGCTGCTGCCCGAGCTTACCATCCCCGAGGATCATCGCTTCTTCCCCGAGCCCGGGAAGGAAAAGGAATATGATCAGATGATCGAGGATCTGGGCGGCGTGGATCTGTGCCTGGGCGGTCTGGGCATCAATGGTCATATCGCCTTTAACGAGCCCCCGGAAAGGGATGCGGCCCCTGTGACGGCGGAGGAATTTGCCAATCTGCCCACCCGCGTGCTGCCCATTACCCGGGAAACCCGTACCGTCAACGCCATCGGCTATCAGCGCGGCGATCTGCAGGGCATGCCCGAATACTGCATCACCGTGGGCATGAAGGCCATCCTCCAGGCGAAAAAGGTCTATATCGCCCTGAACCGCGAATGGCAGCACGGCATTGCCCGCCGCGCCCTGACCGGCCCGGTGACCGCCTATGTGCCCGCCTCCCTGCTGCAGCGGCATAATGATGTGCGCTTTGCCGCCACGGACAGCATTGCCAGCGGCCTGTAAGAAAGCATTTTTCCCTGCAAACGGATGCATAAACGGCCCTTTGGCGTCTTGGATGACGCCGGGGGCCGCTTTTTTTCGGAAAAAACAGAGGGAAAACGAGGAAAGCCGCATTTTCGTTGCGTCCGGGCGGAGAATATGCTATAATAACAGGCAGTGCCAATGCAAAGGAGGAGGGCGAGCGATGAGCGCCATGCTATCGGCTTCCATCATGTGTGCGGATCCCCTGAATATGCAGCGGGAATTGGATTTTCTTGCGGAGAAGGGGATCGCCTATTTTCATTGCGATGTAATGGATGGGCGGTTTGTGCCCAATCTGATGCTTTCCACCGAGGTGATCCGGGCGGTGAAACAGCGCTATTCCACGCCGCTGGATATTCATCTGATGGTGGAGGAGCCCGAGCGCGTGCTGCCCTGGCTGCCCTTTGGGCCGGGGGATGTGGTTTCCATTCATTATGAAAGCACGCGGCATGTGGATCGCGCGCTGCAATTGATCGGGGAGCGGGGGGCCATGGCAGCCCTGGCGCTGAATCCGGCCACGCCCCTGCAATGCGCCGAATACATTCTGGATCGCATCGGCATGCTGCTGATTATGACGGTGAACCCCGGCTTTGCCGCCCAGAAAATCACCCCCAGCGGCCTGGAGAAAATCGAAAACGCCAAGGATTTTCTGCTGGCCAAGGGCCGCCCCGAAATCCTGGTGGAGGCCGATGGCAACTGCAGCCTGGAAAATATTCCGCGGATGCAGCGGGCCGGGGCAGATGTGCTGGTGGTGGGCTCCAGCAGCGTTTTTTCCAAGACGCACGGCATCGAAAAGGGCTATGAAATGACCCTGCAGGCCTGCGCCGAAATGTAAGGCGGGGCGCCTTGCAAAGCCTGATTTTTTTCATGAACAGGGAGGGAATTTTATGAATCAGTTGGTGATCAGCGGTTTTTCGGATGAAATCAGCAAGGATTTTGACACGCAGCTGCGCGTCGCCTCTTCGCTGGGCGTTAAGGCCATCGAAATCCGCGGCGTAAATGGCCGCGGCATCCAGACCTATTCCGTAGAGGAAGCGAAGGAGCTGAAGAAAAAGCTGGATGAAAAGGGAATGCATGTTTCCTCCATCGGCTCGCCCATCGGCAAAATCCAGATTACGGATGATTTCGCCCCGCATTTTGCGCTGTTTCAGCATGTGGTGGAATTAAGCAAGGTCTTTGGCGCGCGGTATATCCGCATGTTCAGCTTTTTCGTGCCCGAAGGCAAGGCGGAGGAATATGAGGATGAGGTGTTTGCCCGGCTGGAAAAAATGATTGCCTATGCCAGGGAGCAGGATGTGATTCTGCTGCATGAAAATGAAAAGCATATCTATGGCGATGTGGCCAGCCGCTGCCTGAAGCTGATGCAGAAGCTCTCCTGCCAGCATTTTAAGGCGGTCTTCGATTTCGCGAATTTCGTGCAGTGCGGCCAGGATACCCTGGAAGCCTACGAAATGATGAAGCCCTACGCGGTGTATATCCATATTAAGGATGCCCTCTGGGAAAGCGGCCGGGTGGTGCCCGCGGGCTGGGGCGATGGCCATGTGAAGGAAATCCTGAACAAGTTTAAGGAAAGCGGCTATCAGGGCTACCTCTCCCTGGAGCCCCATCTGACCGATTTTACCGGCTTCAGCGGCCTGGAAGCCGGAACGGCAGAGGAAAAATGGCAGCTGCCCGGCGATACCGCCTATCATATCGCCCTGGATGCGCTGAAAACCGTCCTCTGGGAAATCAACTGGCGCTGACCGCCGAACGGGGAAACGGGGAAACGGGGAAAGATATTTGCGGGGGAACCACTTTTGAGTCAAAAGTGGTTCCCCCGCGCCCTCTCCGAAAACCGGCTCTGGATGTTTCATGGAGAGTTAAAACCAGATTGAATGCCAGTGAAGCAAAAGGAAACAAGGTATAAGGAACAAAGCAGCAATGTCCTCATCAAGCGTGAAGACATTGCTGCTGTTTTTCTGATTGCTATTCCTTTTTGCTGATCTGGCATTCAATTTGGCAAGATTCACCCATGAAACATCCAGAGCCGGTTTTCGGGAGGGTGCGGGAGGGTGCGGGAGGGCGCTTTTGACGCAAAAGCATCCTCCCGCAAATATTCCTCCCCGTTCCTTCCCTGTCTTACGGTGCCTCCAGGGTCTGCATGGCGCGCTTGCGTCCCGAAAGGAGGAAGAGCAGCGCGGCGGCCAGGGCGGCGGCGGCCCAGGCGAAGAAGAGCGCGTTTGTCCCCAGCGCCTCCGAGATGCCGCCCCCCGCGATCCCGGCCAGAGCGGAGCCGACATAGATGCAGCTATCGATTAATCCGGCGGTAAGGCTCACCCGGCGGCTCTTATCATATTCCAGGGGCACCAGCGCGGTCAGCAGGGGATTAAGGCCGTTGAGGGCGGCGCAGCCAAGGCCCATGAGCAGCGCGGTCATCCACATTCCGGGGGCGAAAAGCAGCATCAGGCAGAAGAGCGCGGCGGCCAGGGTCATATAAGCGATGCAGCGCCGGGTATTTTTTACGCCCAGGCGGTTGAGATAATTCCCGGCGGTATAGCCCAGGATATTGATCAGCGGAATGATCAGGGAGGAGGCCACGGCGCTCAGCCCGCCCGAGCCCAGGCCGCCCAGGGTTTTGGGCGCCCAGGTCACGATGCCATCCCGCACGAAGCCATACAGCACGCAGGCCGCAAGCAGGAAAAACAGCCCGGTGGCGGCAAACAGCCGCAGCACGGAGCCCTGCCCCGCGCCCTGGCGGCTTTCCCTGGCCGGGGGCTGGGCGGGAAGACGCCGGGCGGGCATAAGCAGCCTGCTGACGCCCATCAGGCCCATGATCGCCATGAGCCCCGGAATGAGAAAGGCCAGCCCCCAGCCCAGGGTATTGACCATCACCCCGGAAATGCTCCAGGCCCCCAGATGCCCCACGATCATGCAGGTGGAAAAGGCCAGGCTTGCCTTGCTTCTTTCCTCCTTGGTGGGGTAGAAATGGGCCATCAGGCGCACGATGGGCGTCCAGAGCATGGATTGGAAAACGCCGTTGAGCAGGCAGATCGCCAGCAGCAGCGGATAGGCGGCGCAGACGCCCATGAGCAGATTGCACAGGGAAAAGCCCAGCATGCTGATCATGATATGCCGGAAGGGGTTTACCCGATCCACAATCGCGCCGTTGATCAATTGCCCCGCCGCATAAACAATGGCAAAGACCGATTGTAGTGCGCCCGCCTGGGCATCGCTGAGCTGCAGCGAGGCGGCAATGCCGCCCAGCGCGGCGGATAAATTCAAACGGCAGAGATAGGCGCAGGTGTAGGCCAGCACGATGCCCACAGTAATGCGGCGCTGGACAGCGGAAAATTTCATGGCACGCTCCTCATTGGCAGAAATATGGCCCGGGGCCATTCGCCCCCTATCATACCCCGGAACCGGGAAAAAAGCAAGGACGGAAAAGGAGACGAGGTTTTTGCGGGAGGAGACTTTTGCGTCAAAAGTTCCCTCCCGCACCCTCCCGAAAACCGGCTCCGGATGAAACAAAAAGAAAAAACCACGTTGAATGCCAGATCAGCAAAAAGGAAGAGCGATTAGAAAAACAGCAGCAGTGTCTTCATGCTTGATGGAGCGCTGCCGCGCCGAACCGGACAATCACCAAAGGATACAGCGCCATAATGGCCATGGGCGCAGCCGGCACTGCCAGCCTCGCCAGATATTTGCCGATGACCACATCCATCAGCCGCAGGGGCAGGGAGTTTTCTTCGCCGGCTGCGGCAGTATAAATTCAGCATATCAAATCAAATTGTGGCGAAAAGTGGGCATTATGCCTTGAACTGGGCGAATTTTCCTGATATAATAAAAATTGGCAATTCTGTTAATTGCACGCAAAAATGGTGCTTTTTTCGCGCAGATATACGAATATACGAAAAAACTGCCTGCCGTGGGGCGGGAAGCTGGATATGGGGATGAATGGCATGACGCCTGAGGAATACAATGTGCTGGATCAGCTGACCTATCTGGACTTTGGCTTTGACGGAACGGATACCAGCGGCAATCTGCAGCAGATCTGCCAGCGGGTGGCGGCCCAAAGGGGAAAGGACGCGGGGGATACCGTGCTGGCGGTGGCCCGGGGGGATTATCCCGGCCTGAACGGGCTGAGCTATGCCGGGGGTGTGAATCATAACGATACCACCGGCCTGGTGGCCTATGCCTTTCAGGACGGCGATACGGTCATTTGCTCCTATCGCGGCTCCGAGGGGGAAATGCTTAAGAATGTGGATTGGCGGGATAACCTGAACGCCGGGCTGCACGGCCACTCCATTCAATACGGCGAGGCGCTGGAATTTGCCCGGGAAATGAGCCAGGGCAAGGATTTGAACGTGACGGGCCATTCCAAGGGCGGCAATCTTGCCATGTATGTCGCCAGCAAGGCGGATAACTGCACCGGCGGCGTTGCCTACGATAGTCAGGGCTTTCCGCCGGGCTATCTGACGGAAGCGGATATTCAGCGCCTGAAGGACAGCGGGCTGACCAATTATGTGGTGGATAATGATTATGTGGGCAGCCTGCTGGTGCATGATGAAAACCGGGTGTTTGTAAAGGGAAAGAACTGGTTTGATTTCAATGTAGCCGAAAATCATAAGCTGGAAAATATCCGCTATGACGAAAACGGGAAGCCCATTCCCTCCCAGCAAAGCAGGATTACCAGGGCGCTGGAGCGGGTGACCTCCCAGGCGGCGGAATATACCGTGATTGCAACCCGGAATGAGATCCTGGTGCCGCGGGAGGAGATGCTTGCCACTGTCTCCCGCTTTTCCCTTGCCCGGAATGATCTGCAGGGCGCATACGAAAGAATGGAAAGCGCCATGGCGGCCCTGAACAATACCTGGTCAGGGGTGGCCCATCAGGCACTGGAATACCAGTGGAAATCCATCTACGGAAATATAGTGAAGGCGGATGAAAAAATGGAGGATGCCATCTGCGAATTGCGCATCGTTCATGATTTATTCAGCGAAAATGAGCGGCAGGCCGCCTCCGGCTTCGCTTCGCTGAGCGTCGGCGAATCCCCCTTTGCCTGAAAGGAGCATGCGGAATGTCTTTGATTGTCAATACGGCGGAATTGCTTCGCTGCACCCAGGAGCTGAAAAAAGCGGTCGATCAGTATGAGGCTGCGGTAACCCAGGCGAAAAGGGCCGCCGATCAGCTGACCGATCAATGGAAGGGCGCGGCCCGGGATGAATTTGCCAAGGAGCAGGAAAAGGCCTACAATTGGCATACCTATATCGTGCAGACCGCGCTGGCGGCCGTTTCCCAGATTGCCGATGCGGCCCGGGAATATATCAGCGTGGAAGAAAAGGTAAAACAAAGCATTGGCTGATCCAGCCTGAAAGGAGCCTCAGTATGGGGGCATCATTTTGCTATCGGTGCATGGCGAAGCTGGATAAAGAGGTGAGCATCTGCCCCAAGTGCAGGGGGTTAATTCCCTATATTCCCAATGATTCCAGGGATATTGCGCCGGGCGCGCTGCTGCATTCCCGCTTTATTATGGGCCGCAGCATCGGCCGGGGCGGCTTTGGGGCCACCTATCTGGCCTATGATCTGGAGGAAAGATGCGTTTGCGCCGTTAAAGAATTTTTCCCGGATAAAATGTGCGAACGGGCGGAGGATCAGGTCAGCGTCCATCCGCTGCCCGAAGACGAGCGCAGGTATATGGGATACAAAAGCAGCTTCATTGATGAAGCGCGCCGTCTGTTCAATCTGGCCGCCCATCCCGGGGTGGTGAATGTGATCGAGCAATTCGAGGAAAATAACACGGCCTATTTCGCCATGGAATATATCAGCGGCCAGACGCTGAAGGAATACATGCGGGGCAATGCCCGGGGCCTGCCGCCCAGGGAAGCGATGCGGATCATCGCCGAAATGCTTCATGCCCTTGCCCTGGTGCATGGGGCGGGCATGCTGCATCGGGATATCAGCGCCGATAACATCATGCGTACCGAGCGGGGAAAAATCAAGCTGATTGACTTTGGCTCGGCCCGGGAAACCCGGCAGGAATCGAAAACGATATTTACCAAGGGCATCTATACCGCGCCCGAGCAGAAGCTGGGGGATAAGCAGCGGGCCTGCACGGATATATACGCCGTGGGCGTGGTGATGTTTCTGCTGCTGGTGGGCAGGACGCCCACGATGACCGGCGGGCATCCGGAATCCCTGCGGACTGCCAAAAAGGGCCTGAATGAGGAAACCTATCGCGTATATGAGGCCGCAACGGCCATCAACCCCAATTTCCGCTATCAGAAGGCAGAAGATATGCTGTGTGATCTGGAAAAGGTCGCCCACAGCCTGCCAAAGGGGCGGAAGGCCAGGCGCGGCGGGGGAAAAAAGAAGGGCCTGCTGCTTCTGCTGCTGGTGCTTCTGCTGCTGATTTTGCTGCTGATTATCGTGGCCTATTGCTGAGAAAAGAAAAATGCAGATGAAGGAGGGAGAAGGGTGAGAACCGGGCGTCAGTATTGCTTCAGCTGTATGCAGGAATTGCAGGGCCTGACGAATATGTGCCCGCTCTGTCATGCCGCGCTGCCCTATCAGAGACGGGATTTGAATGATCTGCCTGCGGGCCTGCCCTTGAAAAAACGGTATCTGATCGGGCGCACTCTGGGCCGGGGCGGCTTTGGGGCCACTTATATTTCCCGGGATAATAAGACCGATAAGATTCTTACGATCAAAGAATACTTCCCGGATTTTGCCTGTGAGCGCAACGTGCTTAAGCAGCACGATAATGAAGTGGTCATCAAAAACGGCAGGGAGGATAAATTCCGTGCCTATCAGAAGGAATTCCGGGCCGAGGCCCAGCACCTAAAGCGGCTCAGGGGCGTTCCCGGCGTGGTGCAGTTTTTCGATTATTTTGAGGAGCTGAATACCTCCTATCTGGTGATGGAGTATCTGGAGGGGCAGACGCTGAAGGATATGCAGCTTGCGCAGAATCGCCCCTTTGCGGTGCAGGAGGCGGCAGATTATGTGCTGCATTTATTGTATGTGCTTTCCCGGGTGCATGCCAAGGGCGTTCTGCACCGGGATATCAGCCCGGATAATATTTTCCTGACGAGAAGCGGCCAGATTTATCTGATCGATTTTGGCTCCTCCAGCCTGATCAGCCAGACGACCATGACGGGCTTCACCAAGGGGGTTTATACCGCCCCTGAGCAGCGGCTCAGCGGCCGCCAGGGGCCGGCCACCGATCTGTATGCCGTAGGCATTACGCTTTTTACGCTGCTGATGAAGCGTCCGCCCAAAGAGGCAGAGGGCGTGCAATTGGAGCAGCTGCCCGATTCCTTTCCGCCCGGGCTGCGGGAAATCTATCAGAAGGCCACGCAGCGCGATATGGCGCAGCGCTATCGGAGTGCCGAAGAAATGGCCCGGGCGCTTTCCCGGGCTACCGGGCTGCCGCTTCCCTCTGCCGCCATCAATCGCAGGCGGAGGCTGAAAAAGCTGCTGCGTTTCATGCTGCTGATGATGCTCGGGGTGGTAGCGGCAATTCTGCTGGCGCTTTTCGGCGATCAATTGCCCGATTTCTGGGGAATGCAGCCCGCTGCCCCGGCTGCGGAAACGCCCGTTCCATCGGCGATTGCCGCAACGCAAAGCCCCGCCGCGGAAGCGCCGCCGACCGCCGCTCCTGCTGCTGAGGCCCCTGTAAGCGAGGAGCATGCCGAACACAGCTTTGGCGATTGGTCTGTTGAATACAGTTCTTCCTGCCGCGGCTATCGCATTCTCGTCCGGGCGTGCCGGGTGTGCGGAGAGAAGGAATGGAAGGCCGAGCATATCGAAATACAGCATGCCTGGCAAGGGGGCAGCTGCACCGAACCCGGAACCTGCGCAAAATGCGGCCAGACGGCTGAAAATGCAAGCGGCCATCATTGGCGGCGCACCGAGGAAAAAGCGCCCGGCTGCACAAGCGCCGGCACGGAAAGAATGGAATGCAGCGTCTGCGGCCAGAAGCAATGGAATTCCCTGCCGCCTCTGGGCCATGCCACGATATACGGCGTGTGTACCCGCTGCGGCACTTCCGGCCAGACGGACTGACGAAGGGATTGTGACAGTCACATCCAAAATCGAAAAAAATAGCTTATTTGCGGGGAATCTGCCGCTCCGGGCGAAAAGGAGAGAAGCTTTAGCGCTTTTCGTTCTGCGGCGTTCCTTGAAAGCATGAAGCTGGAGGAATTATTATGAGCAAGTGTCCCGATTGCATGAATGAATGGGATGAAGAAATGTGCGCCGAATGCGGTTATCAGCCGGATGCGCCTGTGCTTACGCCCAATGCCCTGCCCCAGGGCACGCTGCTGGGCAATCGCTATGTGCTGGGCAATGCCATAGGCGTCAGCCGCCAATCCATTGCCTATGCCGCCTGGGATCAGCAGGCGGAGCAGCGGGTGATCATTACGGAATTCTATCCCGCCGTGATCGTCCGGCGTGACCGCATGGCGGTAGTGACCAGAAAAAATGCGGAGCAGTTTCAGGTGGCCATGAATTACTACCGGGCCTTTTCCGGCCCCCAGCCGCTGCCGCTGCTGTATGCCTTTTTTGGCAATCAGACCGCCTATCGGGTTTATGCGCCGCTGGGCCGGGCCGAGCTGAAGCAGCAGGCGGAAAAGCTGATGGATGCGCCCATCCTCTTCCGGAATGAAAATAACCAGCCGCAGATGACCATCAATGCCCTGGTGATTGATCCCCTGCCCAAGGAGCGCCCCTACGCCCGGGTGAGCAGAATCGGGAAGAAAAAGCAGCAGCAGATTTTGCTGACGGCGCTGAGTACGCTGATGGTGCTGGTGGTGTGCATTGTGCTGTTTGTATCCAGGCAGGAGCCGGGGAATATTCCCGCCAGCCTGACCACCGCCGTGCCGACGGAAACCGAAATCCCGGCCACGGAAGCGCCGATTGCAACCGAAATCCCGGTTACAGAAGCGCCTACCGCTGCACCCACCCAGGCGCCCACGCCGGAACCGACGGCAACGATTGCGCCGCCTACCCAGGCGCCTACCGCCGCGCCTACGGAAACGCCGGAGCCCTGGATGTATCGGTTAAGAGCGAACGGACAGATGCAGGGCCCGGTGGAAAATCAGGGCTGCTTTGGCGAAATGGAAAAATCCCTGCAGGAGATACCCCTGAAGCGAGTGCAGATTGGCACCAAATATGTAATGCTTGAAAGCGCCTGCTTCACCCGGGGCAATGGCGGAGAAACGATCCCGCTGGCCCAGCTTCTGGAGGGCAGCGGCGAAATAGCGAAGGAGGCTTATCTTTCCGGGCTGTCGCTCACGCCGGGCGACTATCGCTTCTATCCCGCGGGAACAGAAGCGAAGGATGCCTTTGTGATGATCACCGTGCCAACGGCGAGGATAGAATTGGAGACGAAGGAAACGCAGAAGGCGATCCTGCGCGCGCTGGCTGATGAGAAAAAGCCGGTCTATATTGCTGATGAAAATGTGCGGAACGCTAACAACGCTCACTTTATCTACTGCCGCGGCGAGGAGCAGCTTTCTATCCCCGCCGAGGATATTGAGCAGCTTGGTTTGCCTGCCGATGCTCCCGAGGAAACGATGGCGCTTACCATTGATTTGAGCGCTTTGAATCTGACGGACGAAAACGCCTCGCTTGCCATCGTGTATGTGGGGGATGAAACCGCCCCTGATACGAAGACGGTGCGGTTTGCCCCTTGCGAGGGAATGGAAAAGAAGGAAAAGGTATCCCTTTCCGATTGGCTGGCGGGGGAAAAGCTGATTCTGCGGCTGAGCCCGGGCAGCTATCGGCTCTGCTATAACAAAAAGAACGCAAGGACAGGCGAAGCGGACACCCTGTTCAGCGATGCATTTGCAGCCGATGAGGAAAAAACGGTGCGCTGTGTTTCCGGGATAGAAAGAACCCCCAGGCCGACCGCCAGACCGACCGCCAGGCCGACTGCCAGGCCGACCGCCATCCCCACGGCTAAACCCGTGCCCACGGTCAAACCTACGGCACGACCGGCTCCTGTGCCTACGCAGCCTGTGGCGGAAGAGCCTGACAATACGCCCGCAGGGACTCCCAACGATCCGCCTGTCGCTCCGCCTGCTGCGCCGTCTGCTGCGCCGTCTGCCGCGCCGACCGCCAATCCCACGGCCACCCCCACGGCCAGACCGGCTCCTGTGCCTACGCAGCCTGTGGCGGAAGAGCCTGACAATACGCCCACCGACACCCCCATTGATCCGCCTGTCGCTCCGCCCGCCGATCCCCCTGTCCCTGCCTCTCCTGACACTTCGGCCAAAGGCGATCCTTCTGCGGAAGGCAGTTCTCCGGAACCAAGCGGCAGCACCGAAGAAACAGACGAAAATCCCGAGGCAGCGGGCGGCGGGGAATGACAGAAACCTCCGCCCGCAAGGGCCTGACAGAAAGGAAGGAAGCCGGTTATGGCAAAAAAGATGAGAATTCGGGCGGCCGTGATTTCTCACAAGGGCTGCGAACGAGGCAATAACGAGGATAATTTTTTTCTCAATGGCGATCTGATGCCCCTGGCGCAGGTGGATCAGGGGGCCAATATCGTGCAGGATTTTGACGATGCCGTTCAGCTGTACGCCGTCTGCGATGGAATGGGCGGCGCCGACCGGGGAGAGAGGGCGGCCTATATTTCCGTGCGCCAGATGATTGGCTTTTCCGGCGCCTTTTCGTCGGGCGCGGTACAGCGGAATATTGAAAAATTTGCCCATCAGATTTCCCAGATGGTGGCGGATGACGCCAAAAAGAATCACTCCAGCATCGAAGGAACCACCCTGGCCATGGCCGTCGTTGTCCGGCAGATGCTGTATGTGGCCAACGTAGGGGACAGCCGGGTGTACCGGCTCCGGGGCGGCGAATTGCAGCAGCTTTCCGAGGATCATTCCGCGGTAAACCGGCTGCGCGTCGCCGGGCTGCTCACCGAGGAGCAGGCCCGCAAGAGCCCCAACAGCAATGTGATCACCCGCTATATCGGCATGGATGCCGCCAAGCGACCGGCGGAATTCGCCTGCCAGAGCCGGCATACCCTTGTTTCCGGCGATCGGCTGCTGCTCTGCAGCGATGGGGTCAGCGATCTATTGCCCCGGGTTCAGATGGAGGAAATCATGAAAAAGGCCTCCTCCCCGGAGGCGGCGGCCCGCGGCCTGATATTGAACGCGCTGGAAATGGGCGGCAAGGATAACGCCACGGCCATGGTGCTGGAAGTGAAATAAGAAGTGGATGAGAGCGGGCCCCTGCCCGCATCAGGAACGGCGGAGGATAGGCTATGTTTTATCTTTGGGTGGCATACAGAAATCGGGGCAAGGGCGTTTATCTGCCCAAGCTGGATCAATGGTCGGGCCGGGTGCGGCTGGCCCCTGGGGAGACCGGTCTTCAGGAAACGGTGTATATTCCCGTTCATGCCGCCTCCCGGGGCTGGTATATTGCCCCGCCCTCCGGCTATCAATGGAAGGAGGGCGGCCGGGAGGAAAGAGAGCTGAAGGAGGAAACGGCCTATCAGCTGTATTCCCCTGCGGCACGGTATGAATTTGTGATCCGCGCCTCCCTTTACAGCCGGGAAAGCACCGCCTTTGGCAAATACATTCGCCCGGAAAACAGGAGCATCAGCATCGGCCGCCAGGAAGAAAACGATATCTGCTATCCATTGCCCCTGGTTTCCGGCACGCATGCCCTGCTGAAATGGCATTCGGATGGAACCTGCCATTATTCCGATCACAGCAGCAACGGCAGCTACATTAACGGCGTCTTCATCAAGCGCGACAGCAGCACGCCCCTCTCCTTCGGCGATCGGGTGAATATTCTGCCCGCGCTGCAATTGGTTTTTCTGGGGGATTGTATTGCCGTCAATCATCCGGCGGAACTAAAGCTTTCCGGGCGGCTGCGGCCCTTTGAAGAGACGCTGCTCCCCGCCTATGACGGGCCGGAGGATGCGGAAATCCAGGTCTATCGGGAATATCATCGCGCCCCCCGGCGCATGCAGCAGCCCAATGAGGGCAGCATCGAGCTGGAATCCCCGATGAAAAAGGAAAAGCAGAGGGAATTGCCCGCGCTGCTGGCGCTGGGCCCCTCGGTTACCATGATTCTGCCGATGATGGTATCCGCTCTGGCAACCAATTCGAATCTTGTTTCGCGGCTGGCCATGGTGGGTACCTCCGCCCTGGTTTCCTTCGCCTGGGCGGCTGCCAATCGCCGCTATCAGCGGAATGAGGCGCAGCTGACCGAGGAGGATCGGCAGGCCATGTGCAAACAATATTACGCCGAAATGGAGGAGACGCTCAGCACCGAGGCCAATCGGGAGCGGGAGCGGCTTTTGCATAATTACCTCAGCGTTTCCGAATGCTCCCATCTGCCCGAATCTGCCAATCATCGCCTGTGGGAAAGAATGCCCTCCCATCAGGATTTTCTCTCCGTTCGGCTGGGCCTGGGGGAGGCGCCCCTGCCCATGGAAATCGTGGTGCAGAAGCCCAAGATGGAACTGATCAATGATCCGCTGCGGGATGAGCCCCAGCGGCTTAAGGATCTTTACAGCGTGATGCACCGCGTGCCCATTCTGCTGGAAATCGGCAGATACCAGAATATCGGCGTGCTGGGCGCCAAGGATTCTCCCTGGCTTCTGCAGAGCATGGTCATGCAATTGGCCGCCAATCACAGCTATCATGATGTGAAGATCGCCATTCTGCATGACGAGGCTGCGTCCGCCCACTGGGATTGGGCCAAATGGCTGCCCCATGTGTATGCAGGCGGCGCGCAATCCCTGCGGATGGTGGTGTCCGGGCCCGAGGCGATCCGGGAGGTGCTTTCCTATCTGGATGAGGAATTATCCATCCGGGTGGACAGAGCCGGGGATGAACAGAACGGGGCAGATGCGGAGGAAATGCCGTGGCAAAACAGGCTGCCCTATTATGTGATTATCTGCACCGATTCCCGGCTGATGGAGGATCAGCCCATCATGCGCTATCTTTCCAATAGCGGCCTGGGCTTTTCTCTGGTGATTCAGGCCCCGAGCATGGAGCTGCTGCCCAAGGAATGCAAAATCGTGGTGGAGGCCAAGGATTCTCTGGGCGCGGTGTATTCCGCTGGGGGCGAAATGACCGGCGTGCAGTTTGAACGCACGGATGAAAAGCATCTGCAGGCCTTTTCCAATGCCATCGCCTCCATTCGGGTGAAGGACAGCGTGGAGGATTCCTCCATTCCCGCCCTGGTTACCTTTCTGGAGGTATATAATGTCCGCCGGGTGGAGCAATTGGATATCTGGCGCTTCTGGAATGAAAATCATGCCTATCAGGGGCTTCGCTCCTATATCGGAATGAAGGCCGGGGCCACGCCCTTTACCCTGGATATTTCGGATAAGAATCACGGCCCCCACGGCCTGATTGCGGGCACCACCGGCGCGGGCAAGAGCGTGCTGCTGCAATCCTATATTCTTTCTCTGGCGATCAATTACAGCCCTGCCGAGGTGCAGTTCGTCCTCATTGACTATAAGGGCGGCGGCACATCGGAGGATTTCAGGGATCTGCCCCATGCGGCGGGCGTGATTGATTCCCTCCAGGGCGAGCGGGCTATTTTCCGCGCCCTGGCCTCCATTAAGGGCGAAATTCTCCGGCGGGAGCAAATCTTTAAGCGCGCAGGGGTCAACAGCATTGATGATTATATGCGCTTGTACCAGCGCGATCCTGCGGCGGAGGCCCTGGGCCATCTGATCATTATCGTGGATGAATTTGCCGAACTGAAAAAGGAGCAGCCCGAATTCATGCATGAATTGGTCAGCGCGGCTCGGGTGGGGCGCTCCTTGGGGCTGCATCTGATTCTGGCCACCCAGAAGCCCTCCAATTCCGTCAGCGATGAAATTGCCGCCAATACCCGTTTCCGGGTGTGCCTGCGCGTGGCCGGGAAGAGCGATTCGATGGAGATGCTCCATCGCCCCGAGGCGGCTTATCTCAAGGGCATGGGCCGCTGCTATGTACAGGTGGGCAACGACGAGGTGTTTGAGCAGGTGCAGACCGGCTATCCCGGCGCCGCCTACCGGCCGGAGGCCCTGCGCACGGAGGAGGAGCCCAGAATGCTCAATGAAATGGGCCAGCCCATCCGCTTTAAGAAAAAGGAGGATGGAGGGCAGGGCAAGGAGCAGAATGAACTGAGCGCCGTACTCCGGCAGATTTCCCGGATCTGCGCCGAGCATGGCGTTTCCGCCGCCCGGAAGCTCTGGCTGGATGAATTACCCGCCGTGCTGCGGCTGGAGGATATTCCGGCAATGCAGGGCTGCCGATTTGAAAAGGGCCGCTGGCCTGAAACGCCGGCCGGGGAGCTTTTTGCATATTATGCCATGGCCGATGATGTGTCCAGGCAGCGCTATCTGCCCGCCGTGCTGGATTTCTATCGGGATAAGAATTATATGATTATCGGCCTTTCCGGCATGGGAAAGACCACCGCCGTGCAGACCATCGCCCTTTCTCTGGCGCTGCGCTATACGCCCCGGCAGGTCAGCATGTATTGCTTCAGCCTGTCCAGCAAGAGCCTTTCCGCCCTTTCCGCCCTGCCCCATATGGGGGATATTGTTTACGGCGATAACCTGGATGAGCAGACAAGGCTGCTGGATCTGTTGAATGCAGAGAGCGAACGCCGCCGGGAGCTTTTTGCCCGGCTGATGACGGATAATTTCAGGCAGTATAATCGCGCCGCCGCCCAGTCGGGCGGGGAATATGAGCCTGTGCCCGCCATTGTGGTTTTTGTGGATCGGATGCAGCAGATGCGCGCCCTGGCCGATCAGCGCAGGGAGGATAAGCTGCAGCTGTTCTATGAGCTGCTTTGCTCCGGCTCCAGCCAGGGAATCTTTTTCGTCCTGACCGCCTTTGCGCGCAGCGAGCTGCCGGGCAAATATCAATCCTTTGTGACCGGCGTGGCCCTGAATCTCAATGATCGGTCGGATTATATTGACGCCCTCAATACGCGCATTCCCCTGGATTGGGGCGGGATTGCCGATCATCCGGGCCGGGGCGCGGCGATGCTGGCGGAGCAGGGCGAACGTGAAGCCAGAATATATGAAATTCAGGTGGGCCTGTATGGCAGCGGCGCATCGGATGCAGAGCGCTCCCGGCAGATTGCGCTGCTGGGGCAGGAAATGCATGCGGCCTGGGGCGGCCCGCTGCCCGGGCATATTGCCCGTATTCCCGAAAAGCCGGTGCTTTCCGATCTGCTCTCCCTGCCCGAATGCCGGCAGCAGCTTTCCGATTCGCTGCATCTGCCCCTGGCCTATTCCCAGAGCCGCGGCACGGCGGTATCCCTGAATCTGCGCGAATGCTTCTCCATGCTGATCTGCGGCCCCAGGCAATCGGGCAAAACCAGCTTGCTCAAGAATATCGCCGCCGTCTTTTCGGCCAAGAATGCCCGGATTCATGCGGTGGGCGGCATGCTTTTCCTGGAATGGGCGAAAAAGCAGGGCTATTCCGCCTATGAGATCGGCTCGGCGGAATGGCAGGCATTCCTCAGCGATCTGTTCAGCCGGGAGGTTGCCAGGCGCAAGGAACTGATGCAAAGCGCCAGAAAGCAGGGCGCGGAGGCCTTTGAGGCCTGCATCGCGGCCTTTGAGCCCATTGTGATCCTGATTGACGATCTGGAGGCCTGCCTGGAAAAAAGCGAGCAATCCGCCCAGATGTATGCGCCGCTGCGCTATAACTGTCAGGATAATGTATCCGGATTCGGCGTCTATTTCTTCGCGTCCCTTTCCCATGCCGCCTTTAATCGCACCCGCATAAAGGAGCCCGTTGCTGCCATGGCCCGCGCCAAGCGGGGCGTGCTGCTCCAGGGCAGGCTCAATGAATGCGATCCCTTTGATACGCCCATTCCCTTTGCGCAGAAGAGCGCCGCCTATCCCCTGGGAGAGGGCCTGCTGGTAACCGATCAGGGCGCTGAACGCATTGTGATTCCGCGATACGGGGAAGCGTGACGGCGGCGGGACGGAAGACCTAAGGAGGGAGGGGAGAAACGGTGCTGCCGGTGGTGATATACAATATTCACCCGGAGGAATATGTGCTTCTGATGGATCAATTGCAGGAAAGCGCGAAGGAAAGCCGGGTGGAATTCCGGATTGAAATAAATACCGCAGAGGTCAGAGATGCCCGGGATGCCGTGGAAAGCGGCGGGCATATCATGCTGCTCATTTTGGGCATTGATAATCTGGCCGAGGATAAGGAGCGATACGGCCTGAGGCTGGGCCGGCTGGCCATGAGCCGGAACCGGGATAGCTATGCGGTCTTTATTGCGCGCAATAGGCGGAATGTGGAGGATGTTCTCTGTCTCTGCATGCGTCCTGCGGGCGTGATGGCCGTGCCCCTGGATAAGTGGCGCATCGCCGCCGTATTCCGCCAGATTCTGGCGGATTATCATCGTTTGGACAGCCCGCAGAGCCCGGACGGGGGAAAGTATATCGTATGCCGGGTGGGCGGCGCGCTGTATCGGCTCAATGTGGATGAAATCGTTTTCGTGCAGGCGCTGGATAAAAAAATTGATATCTGCACTGCCGCCCAGAGCATCCAGGTCTATAAAACCATGAGCGATATGGAAAAGGCGCTGGGCGATGGCTTTATCCGCTGCCATCGCTCCTATCTGATCAATCGGATGCGGATTGAGCGGGTGGATACCGCCCGTATGATCGTGGTCATGCAGGATGGAGCAGAGCTTCCGCTCTCCCGCTCCTGCCGGGATGCGGTCGTCAAGGCGTTTGGGGAAAGGGAGGGTGCGGTATGGAATTAACCCCTGTGGCCCTTCGTTTTCTGCTGAGCCCTGCGGCCCTGAAGGCGGCTATGGATTTTCTCGCTCTTCCCTCCTTCCTTGGGCTCATTACCCCGGAGGAAAGGGAGCGCGGCCGGGCCTGGCTGGCGGAAAACGGCTATCTTTCCTGCCAGGAGGCGGAGGGGGATGTGATGGCCCGGGAAATGGCCTTTATGCTGCATGGCCTCTGCCTGGAAAAAAACGCGCTGATCTGGCAGGATTGGGAGCGCGTGCAGATGATTGCCTGCCGGTTTAATGGCATCTATCTGATCGGCCGCAGGCTGCCGGTGGGAAAATGGATGATCGCCCCCTGCTGGGAGGAGGAAGCATTCCTCCGGGAAATGGAGGAGGCGCTGCCCGGGATGAAGGACGCCCGCCCGTTTTTGCGGGAGCAGCCGTGGCGGCCCCTGGATACGATAAACGGCGCGGAATGCCTGCGCCTGCTGAAATGGAATGAGGAGGCGCAAAGCCATGGAAACCATGATTGTTGAAATCAGTATTGCCGCCAATCAGGAGCATCCGGAATTTGTGCTGCCTGCCCATGTGCCGATTGAGGAATTGCTGCCCGCCATTCTTCATCAGGTGGAGCAGACCTATCAGGATTTGCAGTATGATCCCGCGCAGACGCTGCTCTGCGATCTGCGCTCCCGGCGCATTTTGCCCGCTTCTCTGACGCTGGCCCAGGCGGGCGTCAGGCAGGGGCATCGGCTGCTGCTGATATAGGCCTGTCATTCGCTCCCGAAAATGCGCCATTCGTCAGGATGAATTGCGCGGAAGAGATTTTTCCTGTATGGTAATCCTGCAGGAATCAGAAGGAGGCCTCCCTGTGATGAATGAGATCGATACCGGCGCGCTCCGCTCTGCGGCGCGGAAAATCGGCGGCGCCGCCGCATGGATAGAGGAAATTTCAGCCGATGTCATTCCCGCCATGGAGCGCGGGCTGGAGAGCGATTTTTCGGGCGAGGCGGCCCAGGCGCTGGCGGAGAATCTGGACGAAATCAAAAAAGAGGCCCGGGATCTGGGCGACGGACTGGCTGCCATCAAAAAGGATCTGCTTGCCTATGTCGAGCAGGTGGAGGAAGCGGATAGAAGAGCGAAGCGGGCGATTGAATCCCGCTGATATTAATCCTGGGAAAGGAGGCGCGTCATGGATCGATTTCGCTATGATTTTGATCAGGCCCAGCGCCAGATTGATCAGGTTCACCGGCTGCATGAAAATGCCCGGGAGAGCCTGGATGAAATGAAGAGAGCCTGGGGGCTGCTGAACCCGGGCGATGGGGATAATGTGCGGCGTCTCATGGAGGGACTGGAGGCGCGCATCCTTCAGACGCGCCGGCTCTGCCAGCGGCTGGAGGAATTGGAGTCGGCCCTGCGGGTGAATCTCAGGCGCTTTGAGGAAATGGAAATGGAGCTGGCAGAAAGACCCCGCCGCCTTGGCGTGGAAGCAATTGGCGGCCTCCAGCCCATGCCGCCTGTGCCATACACGCCGTTTGCGCCGTCATCGCCGCCTGTTTTTTCCGGCGGGGGGCAGGTGGCCCAGCTGCGCTTTTCGGATGTGTTTTATCCCGGCTTTCTCAGCGAGGCCGCGGAACATTATTTTGCTTCAGCCCGCTGACGCTTTGCGCCGCAGGTGAAATATACGCGAGATGAGGCTCGCAAGAAAGGATGATTTTCTATGAAAACCCGGAGGCCCTTGGTATTCCTGCTGCTGCTTTCCCTGCTTTTTTTCTGCATGGCAATGCCTGCCTATGCAAATGAGAAAATGCAGGTGTTCCAGGCATTTCCCGATTCACGGGAACCGGCGGTGTATGTGGCGCTGCGCCCCACCGTGTATGGAGAATATCTGGAAGGCCTGCGCAATGATGCGTTCAGATTCTATGTTAACGGCGGCACGGAATTGCCGGCCGCTGAAAATGATCTGCCCATGGGCCATATCGTGGTGGTGGATCGCACGGAATACTACAATGGCAATGTTCTCCCGAAGCATGTGGCCCAGCTGGTGAAGGCCTATTTGAATCTTCTGCCGGATACCGATCTGGTGAAATTCATCTATGCCGATGCGCCGTCGGATTCGGGAAGATATGTAAGCAAAAAGGATGCGATTGCGCAGATTACAAGCCAGCTGGAGAACGGCAGCTTTTCCACCGGCAGCACGCAGCTTTCCACGGCCATCAGCAGCGCCATTCGGTCGGCGGCCAATGAATCGGTCAGCGAGCCGATCTGCAAGGCGGTTGCCGTTGTGGCAAATCCGTCTAATGCGCAAAACCTGAATGTCAGCACAAGCAATGCCGGAAGAGTGGCGTATTTTACCGTTATCATGCCTACCCGTGATACCGTTACCTCTGCGCGGACGGATTATCATGAGGGCATCCGGGCGCTGCAAAGGCTGGCCAACGATATGGGCGGCAGCTGCATTGCGGCTGCTGGCAAAGGCGATAAGGAATCTGCCGTCTATGATGCAAGCGGGGTTGCCGGCGTAAAGGTATATCTTGACAGCGTGCGCTGCTTCAAAATTGATCTTTCTTCCCAGATCAATATCGATGGCTATTCCGGCGGCAGCAAGGGCTTCAGCATTGATGTGAGCGCGGGAAATCATGATCTGGGCGCCTTTTCCGTAAACGTGCCCCTTTCCATTCTGCCCACGCCCGCTCCCGTTCTCACGACCATTCCTCCGCATACGGCCACGCCCAAGCCCACGGCTACCCCCACGCCTACCCCCACGCCTACGCCCACGCCCAAGCCCACGGCTACCCCCACGCCCTCTCCTACGCCCCTGCCTACGATTCCCCCGGAGGGCTATCAGCTTGGCGATAAGGACGGCGAAACGCATCCGGGCGATTTCATTCGCCAGATGCAGACCAAGCTGCGGGATCAGGATTATTACGAGGGCGTGCAGGAGGCCTATGAGCCCGGCACCCTGGATACGGCGACCCTGCAGGCCATTGCCGATTTCTGCCGGAATATGAACCTGAAAAATGCCAGGGAGGCCGAAAACGGCGTTTCTGACAGCATTTGCAAGGAAATTCTTGAATTGAACAGCGAATCGAAGCCCCGGGTAACCCCCAAGCCCTCCACGATGGATCAGGTGAAGAAATTCCTGCAGCGCCCGCTCTTTGCCATCGGCTCCTTCCAGGTTATTATGTGGATGGCGCTGGCCCTGTGCGCCGTGCTGGTGGTGGGCATTATCATTATTGTGGTCATGATGCACTCCGGGGATGAGGGGGCTCTTCCCATAGTGCCGGTCAACCGCCGGTCAGCAATGGGGATCCGGGTGTATATGACCCGTTGAAGACCAAATCTGACGACCAGCCTTCCGTTAATAACGAGAAAACCCAGCCAGAAGGCGTATCGACCCTTCAGGAAATGCCGGGCCTGCGTGTCAATCTGACGATCGAATATCAGGGTCAGGTGCGCCATGAATCCCCCATCATTACCAAAGACTATACCATTGGCCGCAGCCCAGAATGTTCCCTGACGCTGGATGAGAAAGACACGATGGATGAGAAAGACACGACTGTCTCGAACGAGCATGCCGCCCTGAAAGCAGAAAACGGCGAGCTTTTCATCCGCGATCTGAAATCTACCAACGGTACCTATGTCAATGGTACCAAAATTTCCAAGCAGCAGAATGCCCAGACTGTCCAGAGCGATAAAACCATGCCGCTGAATAGTCAGGATCCCGACGATCCGGGCTATCGGCTCAATCGCGGCGATAGGATCCGCATGGGCAGGCATTATATCACGGTGAATTGGTAAAAAGCAGGGGAGAGAGACCTATGACCAATAATCAGATGCATCGAATCAATCTATGCCTGATGGGCCTGATGGTATTTATATTTCTGCTGCTGTGTGTTTTCCAGCTGGTGCTGGCGGTATTATGGGCGCTGCTGTGCGCGCTGGCAATTTGTCTGCTGGCGCGCCGCAGCCATCCCGCCTTCTGCCTGGAAAGGGATATCTGGCGGGAGAAGCTGAAGAAAATCCGCAATCGGCAGAAAGATAAAATGGAGAAGAAGCATCAGGAAAGCCGCGGCCAGACCGAATTTGTGGCGGATCACAAGCTGGTGGGCATCGGCGAATATGCCAGAAAGGAATACATCGTTGATCGGGAGGTCTTTGTAATCGGCGTGGAAAAAAGCTGCCAATGCGTGCTGGGCGGCCAGGGGCCCTCTACCGTCAGCCGGGAGCATTGCCGCATTACCTATCGCAAGTATAGCCGCGCCTACTATATCGAGGATCTTCACAGCCTGAACGGCACCTATCTGGGCACCAAGCGGCTGGAGCCGTTTACCCCGGAAAAGCTGCTGGATAACGCGGAAATCTCCATCAGCCATATCCGTTTCTGCTTCGTAAGGCGCTGAAAAAAGGGCAAAAACCGCCGCGAAATACCATTCACGGCGAAAAAAGCGCCATTCGTCAGGATGAATTGCATCAAAACCCGATGCATGGTAAGATGAGACCATCAAGAGGAAATCACCTCCCCGGAAACGGGAGAGGATCATGAAAAGGGAGGAAACAAGCATGGCAGCCGATTTGATTGTAACAATCAGTGCGATTCAGGGCTATCTTGCCAAGACCCATGAAGCCCAGGAGCAATTTGAAGAGGCTTCAAAGATCATGCAGCAGGCCGCGCAGGATCTTTGCAGCAATTGGGAGGGCGAGGCCGCCCAGGCCTTTGCCAGGGAGCAGAATGTATTTGCCGGCTGGTGCGGCGAGATGGATAAAGTGGGCCTGGACTTTATGCAGGTGCTGGAAACGGCCATCGATACCTATTTGAAGGCCGATGATGTGATCAAAAACCTGATCGGCAGCAATTAATGATTCGCTGAGCGCGATAGAAAGGAGAATCCTATGGCAGATAAGATTACTGTTTCCAGCGCGGATTTGGGTGAATGCGCCGCCCGCTATACGGCGGCAGGCCTGAAGCTGCTGCAGTGTACCGCTACCTATGCCAAGGCCCTGCAGGCGCTTTCCAACGATTGGTCAGGGCGTGCCTTCCTGATCATGTCGGTGAAGATTGTCGAGATGGTCAAGAATCTGGGCGAATCCTACACCAAATGCCTGGATGCCGTCGGCGAGCTGATCGATGTGAAGGGCCAATTCGAAGAGGCAGAAAATGCCCTGAAGGGCAATTTCTCCGGGATGGAAACCGGCTCCTCTCCCTTTAACACCTGATCTTTGATCCCCCCACGCAAAACAAATCGAACGAAAAGGAGCAAAACGCAATGGCAGGGCGCCGTGACACGATGCACGATGGCTTTCAAAAAGAACTTGACCGAATTGAACAAGAAATTGAAAGCATTCATGAAAGCTTTTCCGATCTCTGCAACTACTATTCCCATCTCTGCGATTACTGCATGTACATCATGGATCGGCTGGAGTCCGGAGCGTCAGACGATCAATTGGCTGCAGTAGAATACGCGGTCAGGAAGATGGGAGAATCCCGCGACAAATGCCTGGATGCCAACGGCAGATGGACTGCTTTGAAGGAAAAATTCGAGGACATGGAAAAGTCCCGCAGGATTTGTGTAGAAATGGATCCTCAATCCCCTAACGACAAAGAGAATGAAAAGGAGTAAATCAAAATGGCAAACATTGAAGCTACGATCTCTGAACTGGAAGCCGCTGCCAAGAAAATTTCCGAGGCCTGTGAGCAGTATCGGAATGCAGCGAATAACCTGAAGGCCGCCGCTGATAATCTGGCGGCGACCTGGGAGGGTGATTCCCAGGTGGCCTTCTCAAATGAACAGCAGAAGGCCAATGCCTGGTATCTCAAGATGGCGGAAACCGCCCAAAATTACGCTGCCGAGCTGAGTGCTGCCGCCATTAAGTATGGCGATACCGATCACGAAGCTGCCGGCACCATTGGCGCCCGCTGATGGCAGAAGGCTGCTCCCATAAAACCATGAACGAAAAAATAGGAGGAAAAGAAAATGGCTGATATCATCAAAGTATCTCCCGAGGAAATGCGTGCTGCGGTGAGTACCTTCAAATCCCGCCAGACCGAATTGCAGACTGCCTACCTGAATATGTCCAATGCGGTTCGCGCCGTGGATGCCACCTGGAACGGCGAAGCCAGCGAATCTTTCAAGAATCAGTTTAACGAGATGTATAAGAATATCGAACAGACCGAAACCAAGGTGCAGGACGCCATTGACGAAGTGAGCAAGGCGGCTGCCATCTTTGAAGAGACCGAGAAAAAACTTGAAAGCACGATTGGCGCGCTGGATACAGGGGAAAGCCCCTTTGCGGTAAGCTGAGGAACTGAAGCACCCGAAAAACGGCGCTGGATGAAACAAAGGTGAACACCCCTGCTTGAATGCCGGTAAAGCCAAAGGAAACAGGATGGAAAGAATAAACCAGCAATGTCTTCAACAAGCGTGAAGCCATTGCTGGTGTTTTTTCAATTGCTATTCTTCACGCCCGCTTCACAGCGGGCTTACCTGCGGGCGGGCGCTGCCGGTTCGGTTCACCCGGTAAAAGCCGATCAGATTGCCCGGGCGGGCGCGCTGATAGGCATCCAGCACGGCCTGGGTATCCTTTAGATCAAAGCGCACGGACAGCCCGCAGCCCACCGATACATCCCGGGGCGTGGAAATCACCTGGGAATGCACCCCTGCCCGGCGCAGCGCGCTGTCAAAGCGCATCACCTGCTGGCGGGATCTGAAAGCGCCGATGCCGAATGTTTCCTGCATGGTCATGCTCCTCCTTTCCTTCTCATATATTCTATGGTGAAAAGAGGCGGCCGGTGCAGCCGCAGGGGGGGAGGAACGCCATGATTTATCTGGATAATGCGGCCACCAGCTTTCCCAAGCCGCCGGAGGTGATCCGGGCGGCGGCGGGGGTGATGGAGAAAATCGGCGGCAATCCGGGGCGCGCCGGGCATGCAGGGGCGCTGGCCGGGGCACGGATCATGGAAAAATGCCGGGAAAGCGCGGCCCGGTATCTGGGCGTTTCCAGCCCGGAGCGCATCATTTTCTGCTTCAGCTGCACCGATGCGCTGAATATCGCCATCAAGGGAATGCTGCATCAGGGGGATACGGTGCTGGTATCCCACGGGGAGCATAACGCCGTGATGCGGCCGCTGATGGGCTATCATGCCGCAGGAAAAATCACCCTGCGCATGCTGCCGCCGGATGCCCGCGGCCTGCTTTCCCCGGATACGGTGCGTGCCGCTATCGGCTCGGGAACCGCCCTGTGCGTGCTATGCCATGCCAGCAATGTGACGGGGGTGATTCAGCCCGCCCGGGAAATCGCCCTGGCCTGCCATGAAAGGGGCGTGCCGCTGCTATTGGATGCCGCCCAGACCGCAGGAACGGAGGATCTTTCCGCCATCCCTGCCGATATGATCGCCATGCCCGGGCATAAGGGGCTGCTGGGACCCATGGGCACGGGGCTATTGTATGTGGGGAAGGGCCTTTTGCCCCGGCCGCTGCGGGAGGGCGGCACGGGCTCTGCCTCGGAAAGCATGCTGCAGCCCGCCCTGCTGCCCGATCGCCTGGAAAGCGGCACCGCCAATCTGCCCGGTATCGCCGGGCTTTGCCAGGGGCTGAAATTCATTCTGCATCATCGGGCTGCCATCGCGGAATATGAGCATTTTCTTGCCCGCCGTCTGCGGCAGGGGCTGCAGAATATCCCCGGCGTTGCCGTATACGGGGCGGAGGATGCGCCTCGGGTGGGGGTGGTCAGCTTCAATATCCGTAATATGGATAGCGGCGAGGCCGCCGACGCCCTGAGCCTGAAGCGCTTCGCCCTGCGGGGCGGATTGCATTGCGCCCCGGCCATCCATGCCTGGCTGGGCACCCAGGGGGCCGTCCGGGCCAGTCTGGGGCCCTTCAATACCGAAAGCGATGTGGATGCCCTGCTGGCCGCCGTCTCCCAAATGACCAAATAGCCCTGCCTTCCGCCAGGAACGCGCCTGACCGGCGCTCCGTTTCGACTGCAGAAGCGCTCCGTACGCTGCTCCGCTGATAGATTCCAGATGACCGCCGCAATCACCGCGCGTTATCCGCATTCCGATAAAATGAGGGCTTGACTTTTTCCCGGCTTTTCATTATACTGATAGTTGCCCCCGCCGAAGCGATTTGTGGAGACGTATCGAAGCGGTCATAACGGGGCGCACTCGAAATGCGTTGGGCTGTAAAAGGTCCCGTGGGTTCGAATCCCACCGTCTCCGCCATGCCTTGCAGTATAATGACTGCAGGGCTTTTTTCTTGCGAAAGAGGATGGCAAGCCGACTGGTTATGCCGCCTATTCCCCGGCTGGCGGCGTTTATGCCTGCCCCGGGAGGATGCCGCCGGACGCGCCGCGAAAGAAGCCTCGCGCCACGGATCGCCGGATTCCCAAAGCAAATTAAACGCAATGGGATGCCACACCTGCGCAGCATCCCATTTGCAATTTTCATGATTCAGCAAAAAAGAACAGCAATGCGTCCATACCCGGGAAAAGCATTGCTGTTTTGTTCCTTATTGCTTGTTTTTTTCTTCACGGGCATTCAGCTTGGTTGTATCCATCCATGAAACATACAGAGCCAGTTTTCGGGAGTGTGCGGCAGGGTGATTTTGACATAAAAGCATTCGCCTGGAAAACATCCCCCGTTTTTGGCTTTCGGGCAGCCTCAAACGCATTCTCCTGCAGGGGCGTGTCCGCATTCCGAAAGAATTTGCCTTACGGCCTCCTCCGCAACGGTATGCTCCGTATCAATGCGCAGGGCATGGGGCACCTGCTCGAATTGCCCGAAGCTGCGCTCCAGCATCGCGGCAACCGGGGCGGGCAGATTGCCATGCATCCGCTGGGCAAAACGCGCCTTGATGGTTTCCAGGCTGGCCGTTACCAGCACACGAACGCAATGCTCGGGCAGCAGCGCAAGCTGTCCCTTTTCGGAAATCACATAAATGATCGGCGTATCGCCCTGCAGCTTCTTTTTGAAAAGCGCCGCCGCCATGCTTTCGCTCTTCGCCAGGCGCAAATAATCCTTTCCGGTGTAAACCTCCGCTGCAAGCTCCCCAGCCAGACGGGCTGCAAGGGTGGATTTTCCCGTGCAGCTATCGCCAAATAACGCAATGACCATCGCGCGCGCCTTCTTTCCTTATGGAATCATTGTCATCCGAAAATGCCCCGCGCCAAGCCGCGCCTGGCGGGGGCATTGCTGTTGCTTCTTGATTTTTGAATTGCCGCTTCACCGGCATTGAATTGGCAGGATTCACCCACGAATCATCCAGGATTGGCTTTCGGAGGGGGAGGGAAACGAACGGTTCGTCAGCCGCGAAGGATGGCTCCTCCGCAAAAATCCGCGTCCTTTCTGCTTCACTGGCATTCGGCTCGGCTGAATCCCTTCATGAAACATCCAGAGCCGGTTTTCGGGAGGGTGCGGGAGGGTGCTTTTGACGCAAAAGCATCCTTCCGCAAAAAATCCCGTTTTCCCCCGTTCCCCGTTCCTTACAGCTCCGGCAGGCTGGCGGCGGCCACGCTCTGGCCCACCCGACGGGAATTTTCGTCGGGGATATGGAGCGTAATTTTTTCGGCCAGTTCGGGGAATTCCTGATCCAGCACCTCCTGCGCCTTTTTCAGCAGCAGCGCGCCGCCCTCGCCGGAGGTAACGCGGCCCATGATCAGCACATGATCAATTTCATAGAAGCGGGCATACCAGGCGATGGAATAGCCAAAGTAAACGCCGATGGATTCATAGATCTTGGCGGCCTCAGGATTGCCGGACAGCATTTCCTTCTGCACCACCTTCAGCTTTTCGGCGGGCGAAAGCTCAGCGTCCAGGGCAATTCCGGCGGCGGGGGCCAGCTTGATCACGCCGTCCTGAGAGAAATATTTAACGCCGCAGCCCCAATCGCCGCTCCATTCATCCACCATGGCATCCTGATTGAAATCCACCGGTGCAAAGGCCAGTTCATTGAGCCAGCCGGTGATATTCATATCCCGATCCACATAGCCGCCGGCCTCGCTGGTGCCCATGGCGATGCCCAGCACATTGCCCACGCCCAGCTCCATGGCCCCGGCCAGGGCGGTGACATCGCCGTCATTGGCCACCTCCAGGGGCGCGCCGATTTCCCGGGCGATATCGATATACATGGTTTTGACCTTGCGGGCAAAATCCTCCTTGCTGACCTTGAGGAAGAGCGAAGCTACCATGATCTTATTATCAATATACACACCGGCAGAGGAAACGCCGATGGCGTCCACCCGGGGCATATGGCTGGCGGCGCTCTTCATGGCGGAAAGAATGCCGTCATAATGATACTGGGGATCGGAATTGATCTTGGGGAACCAGACCACCTCTTCGGAATACACCGCTTCGCCGTCAATCACGGCGGATACCTTCCGGTCGCTTCCGCCCGCATCAAAGCCGATGCGGCAGCCCTTGAGATGACGGCCCACGCTGCTGGCGGAGGAGCGGGTTACCTTCACTTCCTCCAGGCTCTCGGCATATTCCACCTCAAAGGGGCGCTCATACACCGTGGCCATGAAATCGGCGTCAAAGGCCCGCTGGCCCCCCGGCTGATAGGCGGCCTTGAGATGCTGATAAATATCCCGGGAGCCATGCACCACGATCTTATAGCCGCCCCGGGCCCAGAGCATGGTCTTGACCAGCCGATCCATCAGCGGCACCGTCCGCGCATCCGCGCCATCGGGAAAGACCTTTCCGCAGTAATGATCGCAATAGCCCTGATTGCGCAGAATCAGCACGACGAAATCCACGGCGTTTTCGCTGGCAGACGCCTCTTTTTCATAGGCGCGCATTTCCATTTCCAGGGGGCGGAAGGCGGGATCCAGCGGGGCGATAACCTTTAAATTCATGCGATATCCTCCTTGCAGCAGCCGTTTTTTTGCCGGGCTGCCGTCTCTTTTATTTCCGAACGAATTTGCTTACGCCGCGGACGATGGTTCTGTATACCTCGCAGGCCTCGTCCATCAGGATAATATCGGCATCCTTGCCGGGGGTGAGGGATCCCTTGACGGCGGCCAGCCCGGCGGATTCGGCGGCATTCAGGGAGGCGGCGCGCACGGCCTGATGCAGCGGAATGGAGGCATGATCCCTGAGATTGCGCACGCCATGATTGAAGCGCAGCACACTCCCGGCGATGGTGCCATCCTGCAGGCGGCATTCAATGCCCTTGAGGATGAAAATCTGGCCGCCGTTCTCATATTCGCCATCCGGCATCCCGGCGGAGCGCAGGGCATCGGTAATCAGCACCAGCTTGTTCCCCTTCATCTTCACCATCAGCGGGAAAAGACCCTTATTCACATGGAAGGTATCGGGAATCAGCTCGCAATAGACATCGCTGGTCAGGGCCGCGCCCGCCACGCCGGGATCCCGATGCATCATGGGGGTCATGGCGTTGAAGGTGTGGGTGGAGCGGGTCACGCCCAGATGGAAGGCAGAAATGGCCTGATCATAATTGGCCCCGGTATGGCCGATGGACAGGCAGATATCCGTCTTTTCCTTCAATACCTGCACAAACCGGCTGCCCCCGGGCATTTCAGGGGCGCAGGTAAGCACCCGGATAACATCCGCATAGGGCAGCACCCTTTCCGGCTCCATGGGCAGAATATAGGCCTCGTTCTGCGCGCCCTTCTTGGAGGGATTGATGAAGGGGCCCTCCAGATGACAGCCCATGATCTGCGCGCCCTCAAATTCGGGGGCCAGGCTCTCCTCCTTCAGCTGACGAATCGGGCCCAGCACCTTTTCAAGCAGCGGCCATTTTTCGGTCAGCGTGGTGGGCAGAAAGGCGGTGACGCCGTTTTCCAGCAGGCCCTTGGCCATATGGCGCAGGCCGTCGATATCCCCATCGGTGGCATCGGCGCCCTGATAGCCGTGGATATGGGTATCCACCAGGCCCGGGGATACATACAGGCCCTGGGCATCGATGATTTCATCCGCCGCTTCCCGGGCGGCGCTTTCCTCCACCAGGCCGATGATGCGCTCATTATACAATAGCGCCTTTCCCCGGATTTCCGATTCGGGCAGCAGTATGCGCCCGTTGATGATTGCTTTTGTCATGCCAAAGCACGCTCCTTTTTGCGCGAATTTGCTTGATGATGTCATTATAAAATATTTTTTCTTCAATTACAATAGAAAAAATGCAAAATGGAGCAGATAACCCAAAAAAGTTGGCTGCTGTCCCGGCTTTTTTCTGCATGCATATGATTGACAGGCGGCAGACGGGGCGATACAATACAGAGGAACGTAAGCACACCGGGGCAAAGCACGCCCCGGCAGCGAAAGCAGCGAAAGGAAACGGAGGAAAAAAGCATGATTCCCATTGGTGTGCAGACCGGCGGCGCGGAGGAAATTTTCGGCATTGACGGCGCGTATCGGGTGATTAAGGAGGCCGGCTTTGATGCGGTGGATGTGAATCTGGATCATCTGCTGAGCTATGCGGATATTTCCGAGGGCAGGCATGCACCGGTATTCGACTGCGAAAGCGAGGAGGAGATGCTGGCCTATTTCAGGCCCTGGAAGGTTGCGGCGGAAAAATATGGCCTGGATCATTATCAGGCCCATGCCCCCTTCCGCACCTATGTGGAGGGCGCCGGGGAATACAATGATTATCTCATCGAGGTGCTGAAAAAGACCATCATCGGCTGCGATTACATCGGCTGTCATTGCCTGGTGGTGCATCCCTTCTTCAATGGCTACGATGAAATGATGACCCCGGAGCGGGAATGGCAGCTCAATATCGCCAGCTATGCCCAATTGATCCCCACGGCGAAAAAGCATCATGTGACCATCTGCCTGGAAAATATGTTTACTGCCTATCGGGGCAAAATCTATTCCGCCTGCTGCTCCGATTTTGATCTGGCCTGCAAATATATCGATACCCTGAATGATATGGCCGGGGAGAAAATCTTTGGCTTCTGTCTGGATACGGGCCATGCGCTGCTGCTGGGCAAGGATATCAAGCAGGCCATGCTCTGCCTGGGGGATCGCATCCAGGCCTTCCATGTCCATGATAACGATGGGCGCAATGATCAGCATCTGGCCCCCTATATGGGCGTTCTGGATTGGAAGCGCTTCCAGGAGGGATTGCGGGAAATCGGCTTCCATCGCACCCTGAGCTTTGAAACCTTTAACGCCCTGCAGGTGTTTGATCCCGCCCTGGCCCCCGATGTGCTGCGGCTGATTGCCCAAACAGGCCGGCTCTTTGCCAATAAGCTGTAAGAAGGAACGGGATCCGGGAAATTAGTTTGCGGGAGGAGACGCTTGCGTTAAAGCCCCCTCCCGCAAACTTTCGAAAACCAGGGGGATGGGGGAAATTATGCGGGGGAACCGCTTTTGACGCTGCATTTCCTTTGAAAAGCCACTCTCCAAAAATAATCGTCCAAATCTTGCTTTTTCCCTCTTGCTTTTTGCCCGAAAACGTGCTATACTTACTAGGTGCCTGAGAGATCGGCCAAAGGCCGGTGTGCGATGCTTTCCGCATCTCCGCAAGCATGACGCTCGGGCTGCCTCTTCGCCAGACTTGGGGGAGAGCCGTTAACACATTTGGGGCATTAGCACAGTTGGTAGCGCGCTACATTCGCATTGTAGAGGTCAGCGGTTCGAATCCGCTATGCTCCACCAT
>CAZJUJ010000007.1:0-63015 GCA_964549135.1 uncultured Oscillospiraceae bacterium
CGGCTTCCTCGCTCTGCTCGCCCTGCTTGCCTTCCAGGATGGCATCGGCCAGCTTGCCGGCGATGAGCTTGACGGCGCGGATAGCGTCATCGTTGCCGGGGATCACATAATCCACTTCGTCGGGATCGCAGTTGGTGTCCACGATGGCCACGATCGGGATGCCCAGGGTGCGGGCTTCGGCGATGGCGATATGCTCCTTGCGGGGGTCAACCACAAACAGCGCGCCGGGCAGCTTCTTCATTTCGCGGATACCGCCCAGGTTGGCTTCCAGCTTTTCGCGTTCATGCTGCAGCTGAATGACTTCCTTCTTGGGCAGCACGTCGAACTGACCGGCCTGCTCCATCTTATCGATGGCATTGAGACGATCCACGCGGGTGCGGATGGTGCGGAAGTTGGTGAGCATGCCGCCCAGCCAGCGGTTATTCACATAATACATGTTGCAGCGCTTGGCCTCGGATTCGATGCTTTCCTGGGCCTGCTTCTTGGTGCCGACGAAAAGCACGGTCTTGCCTTCCATGGCCAGATTGCGGATGAACATGTAGGCTTCGTCAATCTTGCGAACGGTCTTCTGCAGATCGATGATGTAGATGCCGTTGCGTTCGGTGAAGATGTAGGGGGCCATTTTGGGGTTCCAGCGGCGGGTCTGATGACCGAAGTGTACGCCCGCTTCCAGCAGATGCTTCATAGAGATGACAGCCATTGGGGGTTCCTCCTTAAAATTGTTGTATCCTCTGCGCGCCTCATCTTCCCTTGCCACCGCTTCCGCGGCACGGGCAAGCAAATCAGCACGCATGCGTGATCCTGGAAATTATACCATGCCCGCCCCCGTCTTGGCAAGTGCTTTTCCGCTGTTTTTTCATTTTTTTCGAAAAAAAATGGGCGGCGAGGCGTTTTTTCGGGAGAACGCTTCTGCGTCGGATACACCCTCCCCAAAACCGGCGCTGAATGGCGCAGGGATTACTTTAACGCGATTGCATGGCAGATCGGCAAAAAATGAATAGCGATACCAAAAAGCAGCAGCAATGCCTTCATGCTTATTGAGGGCATTGCTGCTTTTTTCTTTTTGCTCTGTTGTCTTTGGCTTTCCCGGCATCCGTCCTGCCGCTTCCCGGCCTATTGTCCCTTCAGATATTCCACATATTCCTCCAGGCAATAGCCCAGCTCCTTGATTTTCAGGCTATGCTCCCGGCCCACATACCGGACGTGCCATTCCTCGCCCAGAATGCCGGTGATTTCTTCCTTTTCGTCGGTATAGCGCATGATGAAGCCATACTCCCAGCAATTTTCCCGGAGCCAGAGATACTGGGCGGTATCGGCAAAGTACTGACCGGGGACGTTCAGATCAAAGGCCAGGCCGGTATGATGCTCGCTGGTCCCGGGATCAGCCACGGTCAGGCTGGCGGCGGAAATCGCCTGGGCCCGGGAAAGATTCCTTTCCGCCATCAGCTCCTCCACCTGATGATCAAAAATCTGCTGCTGATAATCGAAGGTGCGATAGCCCTCCCTGAGCTTCCAGGGGCTGATGCCCTCCGCCTTGGCGGCCCTGATCATCTCCATCAGCGCCTCCACCGCCTCCCGGACGCCCCGCACCTGATCATCCCCGTATTCCACAAAAAGATCGCCCGCCAGATCCTGCACCCGCACCAGATCGGCCGGCACAAAGCCATCGGGCAGCGGATAGGCCGCGTTGACCAGCAGGATTTCGGACAGGGTATCGGCGATCTGCATGGCCTTGGCCGCATCGGAATAGAGCATGGAAAGGGTCTTGCTGCCGGCGATGCCGTCGTCATCCAATTGATGCTGGCGCTGGAAGAGGGTCACCGCCTGCTTGGTGCCGTTTCCGTACTGGCCGTCAATTTCCCCGTCATAATAGCCCAGGGCCTTGAGCCGCTCCTGCATCGCACTGACCATTTCCCCCTGGGAGCCATAGGCAAGCATCCCCGGCGTCGGCGAGGGCGCGGGGGTCAGGGTGACCAGATAGGGATCGGGCGTTACGATAACCGAGCGCACGGTGGGCGAGGGCACGGGGGTCACGGCGGCCTCCCGATCATAGGCAGACCAGGCATTCAGCGCGCGCATGCCCACAAAAAGCAGGGCGATGAGCAATATGGCGGTCAGCAGAATAAATAAATGCGGCGTGCGCCGGGGACGGCGGGCCGGGCTTTTCTTTTGCGGCATAATTTCCTCCCGGAATGTAATTCAGCAGAAAAATTATACTGTTTTTTGCCCGGCCTGTCAATGCGCATTCAGCCAGTTTTCCGCCTCCTCCCGGCTGTCAAAGCCCAGGCCCCTGCGCAGGGCCTCCTGGGTCTCCTGATCAAATTCCCGCAGGTTTCTTTCATATTCCTCCAGCACCGCCATCCCATCCCCGTACTCATTCCGGGTCAGCACAATATCCCCCGCCTCATTGGCCGCCAGCACCTGATGCATGGGACAGAATAAATCAATCTCCCGCTGCATTTCCATTTCTTCCCCGGAATATTCCTCGATCTGCCAAAGGGCATAATGCGCCCTTGCCCCAGAAAAATCCAGGCCGATGGCCTCCGGGGGCGCCTCAATCCGCCGGGATACGCTGTGACCGCACCGGGAAAAGCCCATGGTCTGGGTGATGGCGCAGCCCGCCCGGATTCTTTCCCCGCTCTCTGCCGCCCGGGCGGAGGGCGGAAGCGTGGCTTCCGTTTCCGTTTCCACCGGGGCCCTGGCATCCGTAATCATCATGCCAAACAATAGACACAAAAGGGCAAAGGCCATGCCCATGACCCGCCCGGGGGTGCATTTTGCCCCCTCGCCGCCTTTTTCTCTCATTTTTCCCGCCTCCCTTCTTTTCCATTATGTCCGCCTTGCGCAGATTCCATTCTTATGCTACAATTCAGGGGATAGAAAAAATGGAGGATACCCTATGATAAAGGCCGTCATTTTTGATCTGGATGGCACGCTGGTCAATTCCCTGCCCGATATTGCCGCCGCCATGAACCGCACCCTGGAAAAATATTCGCTGCCCGCCCATCCCGTGGATTGCTATCGCTATATGGTGGGCAATGGCGCTGCCATGCTGGCGGAGCGCGCCGTGGGCGAAAGGAAGGAATATCAGCCCCAGGTGCTTGAAAGTTATCGGGAGGATTATGCAGAAAACTGCCGCGTCCATTCCCATGCCTATGCCGGCATTCCCGAAATGCTCTCCGCCCTCCGCGCCCGGGGCCTTTCCCTGTGCATCCTTTCCAATAAGGATCAGTGGGATGTGGAAAGCGTGGCGGCGTATTATTTCCCCGGCTTTCCCTTTGCCTGCGTGCGGGGCAAAACGGCGGATATGCCGCTGAAGCCCCGCCCGGAGGGGGCGCTGCATATCGCGGGGCAATTGGGCATAACGCCGGATGAATGCCTCTATGTGGGCGATACCGCCGTGGATATGGAATGCGGCCGGGCCGCCGGGATGGAAACCGTGGGCGTTTCCTGGGGCTTCAGGCCCCTTGAGGAGCTTGAGGAGGCGCGGGCCTGCCATATCATTGATCGCCCGGAGGAGCTGCTTTCCCTCGTTGATTCCATGCAGAAGTAAGGAGTGCTTGCCGTGGAAAAATATGCAATCGGTCTGGATTTTGGCACCCTGTCGGGCCGCGCCGTGCTGGTCAGGGTCAGTGATGGGGCGCAGCTTTCCATGGCCAGCATGGATTATCCCCATGCGGTGATGGATAATCAATTGCCCTGCGGAAAGCGGCTGCCCGTGGATTTTGCCCTCCAGCATCCCGGGGATTATCTGAAGGTGCTGGAATGCATCGTGCCAAGGGCGGTGGAGCAAAGCGGGGTCGATCCCCGGGATATTATCGGCCTGGGGGTGGATTTTACCGGCTCCACCACCCTGCCCGTGCTTTCCGATGGCACGCCCCTGTGCTTTCTCCCCGAATATGAGGAAAATCCTTACGCGTATGTATTGCTCTGGAAGCATCACGCCGCCCAGAAATACGCCGAAAAAATGACCCGCGCCGCCCGGGAGCAGGGGCTTGACTGGCTTTCCTGCTATGGCGGCATGGCCTCCTCCGAATGGGCGCTGCCCAAGCTGTGGCAGGTCATGGAGGAAGCGCCGGAAATCTATGATAGAATGGCCCACTGGATGGAGGCCGGGGATTGGCTGATCTGGCAGATGACGGGCCGCGCCGCCCGCAGCGCCTGCTTTGCGGGCTATAAGGCCTTCCATCAGAAGCGGACGGGCGATCCCTCCCCCGATTTCCTTGCCTCGCTCCATCCAAAGTTGCGAAATGCCCTGCAGAAAAAGCTCTCCTCGCCCCTTGCGCCCCTGGGCCCCGCGGCGGGGTATCTCACCGCCGAAATGGCCGAAAGGCTTCATCTTCGCCCCGGCATCCCGGTATCCGCCGCCGTGCTGGATGCCCATGTCTGCATGCCGGCGGTGGGGATTGATCAGCCCGGGGAAATGCTGCTGATTCTGGGCACCTCCGCCGTCCATCTGGTGATGGGCCGGGAAATGCATCAGGTGCCCGGCATGTGCGGCGTGGTGGAGGATGGCATTCTGCCGGGGCTTTTGTGCTATGAAGCGGGGCAGAGCTGCATGGGCGATCATTTTGCCTGGCTGGTGAAAAATTGCTGCCCGGCGGACTATTTTGAAGTGGCCCGGGAAAGGGGCCTTTCCATTCAGGAATACCTGACGGAACTGGCTTCCCGCCTCTCCCCCGGCGAAAGCGGCCTGATGGCCCTGGACTGGTGGAACGGCAACCGCAGCGTGCTGGTGGATTATGATCTGGAGGGCATGCTGCTGGGCATGACGCTGCAGACCACCTGCCAGGAAATCTACCGCGCCCTGATGGAGGCCACCGCCTATGGCACCCGGATCATCATCGAAAATTTCCGGGAAAACGGCGTGCCGGTAAACAGCATCTGCGCTTCCGGCGGCATCAGCCGGAAAAATCCCCTGCTGATGCAGATCTATGCCGATGTGCTGAATCTGCCCATTCAGCTTGCCGGCAGCGCCCAGGGCCCGGCGCTGGGGGCGGCGGCCTTTGGCGCGGTGGCGGCGGGAAGCGCGGCGGGCGGCTATGACAGCCTGGCCCAGGCGGCCCGGCATATGGGCGGGGTGGATGAAAAGATTTACACCCCTATCCCGAAAAACGTCGCCGTCTATGATCAGCTTTTCCGGGAATATAAAACGCTCCATGATTATTTCGGCCGGGGCGGAAACGATGTCATGAAGCGGCTCAAGGCGATAAAAAAGCAGGCGCGCTGATCCCTTCCCTTCCGAAAAAAGCGGCCTCAGTCAGGGGCCCCTCCTCGTCCTGCGGGGCGCGGAGGGGCTCTTGCCTTTTATGCAAAAATTTCGTATAATGATCTTTGTTCGCTTTTTGAAAGGAGAGGCATGCATGCGCGCAAAAGATATGACGGTGGGAAAGCCCCTTTCGCTGATGATCGCCTTTGCCCTGCCCATGATGGCGGGCAATATCTGCCAGCAGCTCTATACGCTGGTGGACGCCGCCTTTGTGGGCCGGGGCGCAGGCACCCAGGCCCTGGCCGCCGTGGGCGCGGCGGATTGGTTCAATTGGGTAATCATGGGCGTGATCTGGGGCTATACCCAGGGCTTTTCCGTGCTGATTTCCCAGCTTTTCGGCGCGGGCGAAGTGCAGAAAATGCGCCGGGCGGTGGGCCTTTCCATTTCCCTGACCGCCGGGATTTCGCTGCTGCTGGTGCTACTCAGCCAGCTGCTGGTCACCCCCGTTCTGCGCCTTTTGCAGACGCCTGATGATATTTTCCCCCAGGCCGAATTGTATCTGCGCATTCTTTTTTCCGCCCTGCCGATTCTGGGGGCGTATAATGTGCAGGCCGGCATCCTGAGGGCCGTGGGCGATGCCCGCTCGCCGCTGATTGCCATGATCATCGCCTCCTGCGTCAATATCGGGCTGGATGCGCTGTTCGTTATGGTTTTCCGCTGGGGCATTGCCGGGGCTGCCGCAGCCACCGTCATCGCCCAGGGTGCCTCCGCCGTCTACTGCCTGATCGTCATCCGCCGCATGCCCCAGCTTCGCTTTGAGAAAAGCGATCTGAGCTGGCATGGCCCCATCGGCCGCCGTCTGCTGGCCCTTGGCACGCCCCTGGCTGCCCAGAATACCGTCATCGGCATCGGCGGCATGGTGCTGCAGCGGCTGGTCAATCCCTATCAGAGCGCCTTCATCGCCGGGTATACCGCCACCAATAAGCTCTACGGCCTGATCGAAATGGCCGCCGTTTCCTTTGGCGGGGCACTGGGGGCCTTTACCGGGCAGAATTTCGGCGCGCAGAAAATGCATCGGGTCAAGGAGGGCGTGCGCCTGGGCGCGGTGCTGGCGCTGGGAACCTCCCTGGTGGTTTCCGGGGCGCTGCTGCTTGCGGGGCGCTCGCTCCTTTCCCTGTTTGTTGATCCTGCCGAGCCGCAGCTAAAGTATGTGCTGGATGTGGGCCAGCGCTATCTCAATATCATGCTCTATGCCCTGCCCGCCCTGTATCTGCTCTATGTCTATCGCTCCGCCCTGCAGGGCATGGGCGATACGCTGATGCCCATGGTATCGGGGCTGGTGGAATTTGCCATGCGGGTGGGCTGCGCCCTGCTGCTGCCGCCGCTGATTGGGGCAGACGGCATTTTTCTCGCCGAAATCTCCGCCTGGGTGGGCGCGGCCATTCTGCTTGCCATCGCCTATTACCGCAGGCTTTCCGGCATCCATGACAGGAGGAATGCATAAATGGATTTTGTTTCGATTCTTGCCCGAGAGTTTTCCCTTCGTCCCCAGCAGGTGCAGGCGGTGATGGAGCTTCTGGACGCGGGCAATACCATCCCCTTTATCGCCCGCTACCGCAAGGAAATGACCGGCTCGCTGGATGATCAGCTGCTGCGGGAGCTATCCGAGCGGCTGGAATATCTGCGCAGCCTGGAAAAGCGCAGAAATGAAATTGAAAAGGCGCTGGCGGAGCAGGGCGTGCTGACCGAGGAAATGCAGCAGAAGCTTTCCGCCGCCCTGACCCTTTCCGAGCTTGAGGATCTGTATCGTCCCTTCCGGCCCAAGCGCCGCACCCGGGCTGCCATCGCCCGGGAAAAGGGGCTGGAGCCGCTGGCCATGTGGCTGCTGCTGCAGAATAGCCGGATCGAGCCCGAAGCCGAGGTGGCAAAGTATGTAAGCCCGGAAAAGGATATCCCCGATGCCGCTGCCGCCCTTGCCGGGGCACGGGATATTATCGCCGAAGCCATCAGCGATGATGCGGCGCTGCGGAAGGAGCTGCGCGCCCTGATGCTCCGGGAGGGCGTCATTGAAAGCCGCGCCGCCAAGGAAGAGGACAGCGTATACCAGATGTATTACGCCTATCAGGAGCCCGTGCCCCGCATGGCTGCCCATCGCATTCTGGCCATCAACCGGGGCGAACGGGAGGAATACCTGCGCGTATCGCTCCGCGTTCCGGAGGAAAAGGCCCTGCATTTGATCGGCCTTGCCTTCGTGCGCCCGGGCTCCCCTGCCTCCCGGCAGGTGCAGGATGCCTGTCAGGATGCCTGGGAGCGGCTGCTTTTCCCCTCCCTGGAGCGGGAAATCCGCAATGAACTCACCGACCGGGCCAATACCGCCGCCATCCGCGTCTTTTCCCAGAATCTGCATCAGCTGCTGATGCAGCCGCCCATCAAGGGCAAGGTCACCCTGGGGGTGGATCCCGGCTTCCGCACGGGCTGCAAGCTGGCGGTTGTTGATGAAAACGGCAAGGTGCTGGAAACCGGGGTGGGGCATTTTACCCTGCCCGGTCAGGAATACCAGAAGGCCCAGTCCGCCCGGCTCATCAAGCGCATGGTCGCCGAGCATCACGTCACCGCCATCGCCATCGGCAATGGCACCGCCTCCCGGGAAAGCGAGCAATTCATCGCCTCGCTCCTGCCCGATATGCCGGGGGTGGCCTATATGATCGTCAGCGAGGCCGGCGCCTCCGTCTATTCCGCCAGCAAGCTGGCCGCCCAGGAATTCCCGGAATATGATGTTTCCCTGCGCTCCGCCGTTTCCATCGCACGGCGCATGCAGGATCCCCTGGCTGAATTGGTGAAGATCGATCCCAAGGCCATCGGCGTGGGCCAGTATCAGCATGATTTAAAGCAGAATGAGCTTTCCGCCGCTCTGGATGGGGTGGTGGAGCAATGCGTGAATCTGGTGGGCGTGGAGGTTTCCACCGCCTCCGCCGAATTGCTTTCCCATGTGGCGGGCATCGGCCCGGCGCTGGCAAAAAATATCGTGGCCTATCGGGAGGAAAACGGCATTCCCTCCCGGGCGGCGCTGAAAAAGGTGCCCAAGCTGGGGCCCAGGGCCTTTGAGCAATGCGCGGGCTTCCTGCGGGTGATGGACAGCAAAAATCCCCTGGATGCCACCGCCGTGCATCCCGAAAGCTATGATGCCGCCCGGGCGCTGCTTTCCCTGCTTTCCTATGATCTGGCAGAAATGAAAAAGGGCGGCGCAGCCGATATTGCCGCCCGGGCAGAGGCATACGGCCTGGAGCGCCTGGCCGGGGAATTGCAGCTGGGCCTGCCCACCCTTCAGGATATCCTTTCCGAGCTGCAGAAGCCGGGCCGCGATCCCCGGGAGGATCTGCCCGCTCCCGTGCTGCGCACCGATGTAATGGATATGAAGGATCTTGCGCCCGGCATGGAATTGACCGGCACCGTCCGCAATGTCATCGATTTCGGCGCTTTCGTGGATATCGGCGTGCATCAGGATGGTCTGGTGCATATCTCCCGAATGGCCGATCGCTTTATCCGCCACCCCTCCGAGGTCGTCAAGGTGGGCGATGTGGTCAAGGTCTGGGTGGTCGATGTGGATATAAAGAAAAAACGTATCGCTCTTTCCATGGTCAAGGGCCGCACCTGAAACGGGGTGGCACACAGGGAACGGAGAACGGGGAACGGGAGAATCATTGCGGGAGGATGCTTTTGCGTCAAAAGCATCCTCCCGCAATGATTCTCCCGTTCTTTCCTCGTTTTGCTTATTCAGCAGCAGCCACTTCGAAGGTGGGGATCACGCCGCCGGCGAAGCCTTCATTTTCCAGAATGAACTTCTGAACCTTTTCGGTGCAGAGAACCTGCTTCAGGGCCTTCATCCAGGGGGCGTCCACATTTTCGGGGGTGCAGACCACATAATTGATATAGACCTGGCCGGTCACGCCCTCAGCCTCGGTGAAGAGCGCGTCATCCTTCACGGTCATATCGGCATCCAGCACATAGTTGCCGTTGATGACGGCAAAGGCCACGTCATCCAGCACGGAGGGGATCATTTCGGCATTCAGTTCATAGATTTCGATGCCGTTGGTTTCCACGATATCTTCCTTGGTCAGGCCGCTGTCGGCATTGGCGCCCTCGGGCAGGGTGATCAGGCCGGCGTCCTGGAGCAGGAGCAGCGCGCGGGTTTCGTTGGAGGGATCGTTGGTCACGGCGATCTTATCCCCGGCGGCGATTTCGCTCAGATCCTTCTTGGTGCCGGGATAGATGCCGTAGGGCTCGCAGTGAACGCCGATGGCGGCAACCAGCTGCTCATCCTCGGGGGCATTGGCATTGTAATCATTGAGGAAGGGCAGATGCTGGAAATAGTTGGCCTGCACTTCACCAGCGGCGGTGGCAGGATTGGCGATAAAGTAGTCGGTCACTTCCAGAATCTCGATGTCATAGCCCAGGGCAGCCATATCATCCTTGATGAATTCCAGGATGATGGCATGGGGGGTGGTAGAGGCCGCGATGATGATCTTCTCATTGGCCAGGGCGCAGGAGGAAACGGAAACCAGGCAAACCAGAGCGAGAACCAGAGCGAGCAGCTTTTTCATAGTGTTTCTCCTTTCAATTTTTCCGGTTTTTTTATCGGATGCGATGATCCAAGCGGCGGGTGAGCCGCGTGCCGGTGATGGTAATGATCTGCACCATCAGCACCAGTACGGCGCTGGCGCAGTACATGAAATCGTAGTATTTCTTGCCCCGCTGATAGCCCTTGGTGATGGCGTAGGCGCCCACGCCGCCGCCGCCCACAGCCGATACCATGGCGGTATAGGCCAGAATGGTGGTCACGGCCACCGCCGCGCCGTTAATCAGGGAGGGCACGGCCTCGGGAATCAGCACCTTGGTAATGATCTGCCAGGTAGAGGAGCCCATGGACTGGGAGGCCTCGATCACCCCGTGATCCACCTCCAGCAGCGAGGATTCCACCACCCTGGCCACATAGGGCGCTGCGCTGATCACCAGCGGGAATACGGCAGCGGTGGTGCCGATGGTGGTGCCCATCACCAGCCGGGTGACGGGGATCAGCATGGCAATCAGCAGAATGAAGGGAATGGAGCGCAGGAAATTGATCACGGCCCCCAGCACCGTATTGAAGGTGGGCGCGGGGCGGATGCCATCCTTGCGGGTGATGACCAACAGCACCCCCAGCGGCAGCCCGATCACATAGGAAAGCACGGAAGCGCAGACAGTCATCATGCAGGTTTCCAGAAAGCCCTGCCACAAAAGCGACCAATTCATTCGGGAAGCACCTCCTTGACCGTCAGCCCCTCATCCGTCAGATACTGGATGATCTTCTTGCAGCTTTCCTCATTCCTGGGCATTTCGATGAGCATCTGCCCATAGGGCTTGCCGTTAATCCGCTTAATATCGGCAGAAAGGATATTCACATCCACCCCGCAGCTTTTGACCAGGCCTGCAATCACGGGCTGATTTTCCTTGCCGCCGTCAAATACCACCCGGAGGGCGGGTACCTCGGCGCTGTTTTCCTCCTCCTGTGCGGAGGGAACAATGCCGAACAGACGCTTTCCGGCCGCCGATCTGGTATGCACGAATACATCGTCCACCGTGCCCTCCTCGGCAATCCTGCCGCCATCCAGAATGGCCACCCGATTGCAGATCTGGCGAATGACAGCCATTTCATGGGTGATCAGCACCACGGTGATGCCCAGCCGCTGATTGATATCCTGCAGAAGGGCGAGGATGGATTGGGTGGTCATGGGATCCAGGGCGGAGGTTGCCTCATCGCAGAGCAGCACCTCGGGATCGCTGGCCAGAGCCCGGGCAATGGCCACGCGCTGGCGCTGGCCGCCGGAGAGCTGAATGGGATAGGCATCGGCCTTATCCTCAAGTTCCACGATTTTAAGCAATTCCTTTACCCGGGCATTGGCCTTGGCCTTGGGCACCCCTGCAATCTCCAAAGGATAGCGCACGTTGCGTGCCACCGTCTTTTGCATCTGCAAATTGAACTGCTGAAAAATCATGCTGACCTTTCTGCGCATCTGGATCAGCTGCTTGCCGTTCATGGCCAGAATATTCTTTCCTTCGATCAGAATCTGGCCTTCTGTGGGGGTATCCAGCCGATTCATGCAGCGAATCAGCGTGGATTTTCCCGCGCCGGACATGCCGATGATGCCGTAGATCTGGCCCCGTTCGATGGAAAGATCGATGCCATCCAGGGCAACCACCTCTCCCCCCGGAACCGGATAGACCTTGCGCAGCCCGCGCACCTCAATGAGGGTTTTTTCCGCCTGTGACAAAATGCATGCATTCCTTTCGTGGTTCCTTTTCCGGCCAGCTTCGCCGGATTTGCCAAAGAAAAAGCCCGACTCGCGCATTTGCGAGCGGGCTTAACAAACAATGGCAATCGTCAAGCAGCGCAACACAAACAGCACGAGAGGAAACTCGCGCGCATGGACATTCGCATAGCAAAATGATTCATGCCGAAGCCTCCTTTCCCGGGCTGTGCGCCCTTGATTGGGTGTATTATACCGCACCTCTTGCGCTTTGTCAACTCCTATTTTTCCGTTTCATTGTTTTTCTGCGGTATTTCATCCGCGCCCCGGAAAAAGCCTGTCAAGAGGCGTTCTCCTCCCCCTGCCCCTGCCTTCTGGCGTCGTGCAGGCAGTCAATCAGCTGGGCGGTGGTCATTTCCCGCTGCCCGTATCGCTTTTCGCCAATTTGGGCCGCCAGGCCGTGCCAGAGACAGGCGATGGCCGCCGCCCGCAGGGGATCCCCCGGCATATCATGCAGGCAGACCGCCAGAATCCCCGTCAGCGCATCGCCGCTGCCGCCCTTGGCCAGGGCAGGGCTGCCCACCGCATTCAGGAAATAGCGGGGCGTATCCCCCTGCATTTCACAGAGGATGCTCACATCGCTTTTCAGCACGGCCATGCAATCATATTTTTCGCAGAGCGCCCGGGCCGCCGCCAGCCGCTCCGCCAGCACCCGCTCCATGGGCCAGCCCAGCAGCCGCGCCGCCTCCCCCGGGTGCGGGGTCATGATCGCCCGCCGCCCCAGCCGCATGGGATGCTCCGCCAGATAGTTCAGCGCGTCCGCATCCCATACCGAGGGCCTGACAGGATCAAAGAGCCTGAGGATCCTCTCCCCCGCCTCCGCGCTCCGGGAAAGGCCGCAGCCCAGGGCCAGCACATCATACGCCGGGGGCCGCGCCGCCGCATCCTCCGCCGGAATGCACATGGCATTTGGAACAAGCGTCTGCAGAATGGGCATAATCTCCCGGGGGCAGGCAATGGTGGTTAGCCCTGCCCCGGCTGTCACGGCGGCAGCGGCGCACATGGCAGCCGCCCCGGCCATGCCCATGCTGCCCGCATAAACCAGAATCCGCCCGCAATCGCCCTTGTGCGCATTCAGCGCCCGGCTGGGAAGCAAGCCAAGCGCCCGGGGCGATGCCGTTTCGCATGTCAGCTCCTGCGCCCAATCCGCCCCCGCGCCATCCCGCCAGGGGGATAATTGCCATAGCCCGATATCCGCAATCTCAAGCCGGCCCACCGCCGCCCGATCCGGGGTCAGATACAGCCCCGGCTTGGGCGCATGAAAGGTCACCGTCACATCGGCGCGCACATAGGCATCACCATATACCGCCCCCGTGCGTCCATCGATCCCGCTGGGAATATCCACCGCGATGACGGGATGCCCCCCGCAATCAAAGGCGGGCGCATGAAGCATCCGCTCCGTCAGCGCATCGGGCCGCCCCCGCAGCCCCGTGCCCAGCAGCGCATCCACATATCCGTCAAAATGCCCCCGGGGCGCTTCCCCGGCAAAGGGCATATCCTCTTCCGCCGTTTCCCGCAGATTCAGGATATCCAGCCCCAGCAGCCTGCACCAGTTCAGATTCATCTGCGCATCCGCCGTTCCCGGCGCGCCGGAAAGCCAGATCTCCGCCTGCCCGCCGCGCATGGCAAATATCCGGGCCGCCGCCAGGCCATCGCCCCCGTTGTTGCCCGTGCCGCAGAGAAATAAAACCCGCCTGCCCCGGCATTCGCCGCCCAGCGCGCGCTCCAGCGCGTCAGCCACCGCAAGCGCCGCCTGCTCCATCAGCAGCATGCCCGGCACCCCCGAGGCAAAGGCCGCCTGCTCCGCCGCCCGCATGTCCCCCGGCGTCAGTACCGGATAAAAATCCATGGCCGTGTCATCATACTGCATGCTCTGTACCTCCCCGGTTGCAGGCTTTGGTTTTCATGCCCGCCGCATACTTACCAACGATCTTTTTTCCAAAAACCATACATCTTTACCGCTCCACTGGCATTCAACCATGCCAGCCACAGCCATGTACCATCCAGTATTGGTTTTCGGGAGGGTGCGGGAGGGGACTTTTGACGCAAAAGTCTCCTCCCGCAATATTTCCCCCGTTATGCTCCCCGTCCCCCGTCACTTGGCGTAGCGTTCCGCGATGGCGACGGCGGCGGCGATACCGCCGTCATGGGTAATGGAGAGGTGCATCTGATCGATATTCCGCTGCGCCACATGGAGCGCAAAATCCCCGCGCAGGTCATAATAGGGCGCGCCGAATTTATCGTGCATCACGCAGATATCCGAAAGATTCGCCGAGGTAAAGCCGGTACCCAGGGCCTTTACCAGGGCCTCCTTGGCGGAAAAAATGCCCGCCATGGTCGCCGCGGCGCTCTTTCCCTTGTATTCAATGTATTCCTGCTCCTCAGGCGCGAAGAAGCGGCCCAGAAAGCGCCCGTCTGCCAGCAATTCCTCCATGCGCGCCACATCGCACACATCAATGCCCACGCCGACAATCATAGCCGGGCATACATCAGCGCATTGGCGATAGCCCGGGCCGTAACCTCTGCCGCCGCCGCGCAAAGCTTGACGAAATTCACCTCGGAATGCACCCGGCCCGTAGCCAGGGCAAACATGGTATCCCCGTCCATCTGGGTATGCACGGGGCGAATGGTGCGCGCCAGGCCGTCATGGCTGACATCCGCCAGGCGATTGGCCTGCTCCTTGGTCAGCTTGCAATCCACCGCCACCACGCCAATGGTGGTATTGCTGCCCGGGGCAGGAATGCGGATCTGCTGGGGCGCTGGCGCATGCCCGTATAAGAGGCCCTCGGCCAGCATGGGCGTGCCATCGGGCATGTGCGCGCAGCCCAGCACCTCGCCGGTTTCGGGATGATAGACATCGCCCACCGCATTGACCGCCACCACCGCGCCCACCGTCACGCCCTCGGGCAGCGTAATGGAGGCGGAGCCAATGCCGCTCTCCTGGGGCACCGCGCCGGGAATCAGCTTGCCCACCGTCGCGCCCGTGCCCGCGCCCGCCTTGCCCTGGGCCATGCCCTTGGCAGCCGCCATGCAGGCGGCGCGGCCCATGGCGGCATCGGGCCGGATATGCGGATCGCCCACATTCAGATCATATAATACCGCCGCCGGCACAATGGGCACCCGCGCCACGCCCATATCCATGCCGCAATCCATCTGCTCCAGATACCGCATCACGCCGCCGGCTGCATCCAGCCCATAGGCGCTGCCGCCGGAAAGCACCACGGCGTTTACATTTTCCACCAGATTTCCGGGGCGCAATAGATCGGTCTCCCGGGTGCCCGGGGCCGCGCCGCGCACCGATACGCCGCCAATGGCCCCCTCCTTCCGGCACAGCACCACCGTGCAGCCCGTCTTTCCCGTCTGGCTCTGGGCATGGCCCACGCGAATGCCATGCACCTGGGTAATATCCCCGGGATACATCCTGCTCTGCATGCAAATCCCTCCTGCATCTGTAAAAGAGACGCTTCCCGAAATGAAGCGCCGCATGAAAAAGCCGCCGCCTATCCTGCCCCGGCGGACAGCACGGGGGAATCACCCCGCCCGAATGCAGCAAATGATTCCCCCGCCCGTATGCCGTCAGCCCTGATACAGGCCAACCTTTTTGTATACCTTGCGCAGCGTCTTCTGGGCCAGATACTGGGCCCGCTCCGCATTGCGCTGCAAAAGCGCGGAAAGCCCGTCCTTATCGGCAATGATTTCGCTGTAGCGCGCCTGAATGGGGGTAAGTTCGGCAATCACGGCCTCGGCCGCCGCCTCCTTAAGCGCCCCGTAGCCGAGCCCCTGCAGAGAGGCAACGGTCTGCTCCATGCTTTCATTCCGCAGAACGGAAAGAATGGTCAGAAGATTGGATACGCCGGGCTTGGCCTCGGGATCATAGCGGATTTCGCCGTCGCTGTCGGTCACGGCGCGCTTGAACTTGCGGCGGATATCCTCCGGCTTATCCAGCACGGCAATGAAGGTATCCTCCGGATCGGATTTGCTCATTTTCCTGGTGGGCTCGGTCAGGCTCATGATCTTGGCCGTGGCCTTGGGAATATAGGGCTCGGGAATCTGGAAAACATCGCCGTAAATGCCGTTGAAGCGCTGGGCAATATCCCGGCAGATTTCCACATGCTGCTTCTGATCCACGCCCACGGGCACGATATTGGTCTGATACAGCAGAATATCCGATGCCATCAGCACGGGATAGGTAAACAGTCCCGCATTGATATTATCCGCATGCTTCTGGGATTTATCCTTGAACTGGGTCATGCGGTTCAATTCGCCCATGTAGGTGAAGCAATTGAGAGTCCAGGCCAGCTCCGCATGGGCGGGCACATGGCTCTGGCAATAGATGATGTTTTTATCCGGATCCAGCCCGGAGGCGATATACAGCGCCGCCAGGGAGGCGGTGCGCTTCCTGAGATCGGCAGGGTTCTGGCGCACGGTCAGGGTATGCAGATCCACCACGCAGTAGAGGCAATCGGCATTGTCAAAGCTGGTAAAATTCCGCAGCGCGCCCAGATAATTGCCCAGCGTAATATTGCCGGAGGGCTGAATGCCCGAAAAGACTACCTTGCGCTTTTCCGCTTGATTTTCCATATTTCATCATTTCCCTTCTGTAATTCCTCTTCATTGTAGCATGCTTTGGCGCGGATGTAAAGCGCCGCGGGGCGGCAGAAAATGCTTTTTTCATGGCGTGAACGCCCGAATTTTTTCGTTTTCCCCCGTCATTTCGCTCTTCTGATGCTCCCAAGGGGCCAGATGACCCATTCCGCCCGGCCCATAATCATTTCCCGGCCAATGGGGCCGATGCCTTCGCTTCTACTGTCCAGAGAGGCAAAGCGATGATCCCCCATGACGAAATATTCGTTCTCGCCCAGGCGCGTCAGGGAATAATCCCGGGGCACGCTGCCCATCCGTTCAGGATCTGCGATCCGTTCGCCGTTTACATAGAGATGCCCGCCCCGAATCTCCACCGTATCCCCGGGCAGCGCCACCAGGCGCTTGACAAATACGTCATGGCGGACAATTTCCGTGCCGGCATTCAGGGAAAGGCCGGAAAGAAAATGCCCCGGATAGCGGCAGAGGATAATATCCCCCCGGGCGATTTCGCCCCAATGGAAAGCGCAGGCCCGGGAAACCAGCAGAATTTCGCCGTCATGCAGCGTGCCCTCCATGCTGCTCCCCTTCACCCTGACCACTTGAAAAGCAAAGGCCTGCAGCGCAAGCGCAATTGCCGCCGCCAGGGCAAGCAGCCCAAGCAGGCGAATCATTCCCTTTTTCCAGGGCTGCCTGGGCTTCCTCCGGGCGGGGCAGGGGCGCTCCTGCTGCAGGCTCACGGCTTATTTCACGCTCCTGAAATTGGATATCGGCAGCAGCACCTGCGTTACCTTGCCCATAATGGCGCTGCGGGAAATGGGGCCCACATCGTCGGCGCGGCTGTCATGGGAGGTGCGGCGGTTATCGCCGATGACGAAGTATTCATCCTCGCCCAGCTGGCGCAGGGAATAATCCCCCGGGCGGCTGGCCATGAATTCGGGATCCGGCACCGCTTCGCCGTTTACATAGAGAATGCTGCCCTTAATCTCCACCGTATCCCCGGGCAGCGCCACCAGGCGCTTGACAAACAGCACATGATTATCCACCGAAATGGCGGCCCCGATATTGAAGCTGGTGGTTTCCCGGCCCGGATAGCGGCAGATCACGATATCGCCCCGCTGCATTTCGCCAAAGCGATAGGCCAGCTTGGATACCAGCACCACCTCGTTGTTCATCAGCGTATTGGTCATGCTGGTGCCGTCCACCCGGATGGGCTCGGCAATAAAGGCCCGAAAGAGAGTAGCAATCAGAAAGGCAGCCGCCAATGTCCAAACCCAGCTCATAATTTCCTGCTTAACCGTTTTCTTTTCCTTCTCTTTTTTGTTTTTCTTCTTTTTCCCGTTCTTGGGTTCCTCCGGGATTACTGCGGGCTTATTTTCGGTTTCCATGGCAAAATGCTCCTCCTTTATGCTTCAGGCGCGGGCCCCTGCTGAATCACCTTTTTTCTGCGCTTTAGAAAAACCTCCCGATCCAGCATCACAATCCGGCCGCAGCCCTGGCATTTGATTTTGATGTCGGCGCCGATACGGATCACCACCCAGGTATCATTGCCGCAGGGATGGGGCTTGCGGGTCTGGATCAAATCGCCCAGACGAATCTCATTCTCCATAAAGCAATCCTCCTTGGCAGCCGTTTCCCCTATTATATACGCTTTCAGGATTTTTTTCAATGTTAATTGTATGCAATGCAAAAGCGCAGCTGTAAACGAATTGTGAACAGCAAAAGGCGGCAGAGGCGGCCCATGGGCATTTTTTCAAAGAGCGGTCCTTCAGCGCCTCCCGGGACGCCAAAAGGCCGCTATTTCCGTTTTTATGCGCGCAGCACCGCGCCGAATTTCTCTCCGGCAATCTTCAGCGCCTTATCGGTCACGCGGTTGATTTCCTCCTCGGTCAGGGTATGATCGGCGGCCCGGATGGTCAGGGAGAAGGCCACGGATTTATTGCCCTTGCCGATCTGGATGCCCCGGAAGACATCAAACATGCGGATATCCTCCAGCAGCGCGCCGCAGCCCTCCTTCATGGCGGCCATCAGCGGGCCCACCTGCTGTTCCTCGGGCATGACCAGCGCCAGATCGCGGCTCACCGCCGGGAAGCGGGCAATGGCCTTCACCGTTTCCATGGGCTGGGATTTGGCAAAGAATACGGGCAGATTCACCTGCGCCACATAGACCCGGCCGGGAATATCAAAGCGCTCGGCGGCATCGGGATGCACTTCGCCCAGCACCGCCAGCACATCCTCTCCCGCCATCAGCGCGGCCCGGCGGCCGGGATGCAGATAGGGCTCATCGCAGGAGGAAATGGCATAGGCGATGCCCGCCTGGCGGCACAGCGCCTCCACCACGCCCCGGATGGCATAGAAATCCGCATCGCCATACATGCCGATGGCAAGGGCGGGCGCTTCGGTAGGCAGATTTTCGGGGGTGCGGTGCTGGGCGTCAAAGATCGCGCCCATTTCGTAAAGCCGCCCGTTTTCGTTGCCGTTTTTCACATTGGTGGACAGGGTTTTGAGCAGACCGCAGAGCAGCGTGGTGCGCATGCAGGCGGTATCCTCACCCAAAGGATTCAGCACCATCAGCGGCTGATTCCGGGGATCCTCTTCCTCAAGGCCCAGATTGGCAATGGCCTTGGCGGAAATGAAGGAGAAGGTCATGCTCTCATAGAAGCCCATGCCGGTCAGCTGGCGGCGCAATAGCTGCTGCCGGGCTGCCTTATCATTCAGGCCGCCCAGGGGATTTTCGCCCCGCAGATGGGTGACGGGAATGCGGTCATATCCCGCATAGCGCAGCACCTCTTCGCAGATATCCGCCTCCTGATCCACATCCTGGCGGAAGGCCGGGGCGGTCACCGTCATTTCATCCCCCTGACGGGATACGGTGAACTGCAGCCTGGTGAGGATTTTTTCCATTTCCTCTGGCGCAATATCCACCCCCGCCCGGCGCGCCATGCGGCGGCAGGAAACCTTCAGGGTGGCGGGCTGCACGGGATGGGGATAGAAATCGATTACGCCGGATACCACATCGCCCGCATCCAGCTCATTCACCATCTGGCAGGCGCGGTTCAGCGCATCCATAACCGTGGCCGGGGAAACGCCGCGCTCAAAATGCCCGGAGGCCTCCGTGCGGATGCCCAGGGCGCGGGCGGTCAGGCGGATGGAGGTGCGGTCAAAGGCCGCGCATTCAAAGAGCAATTCCTTGGTTTCGCCGGTGATTTCGCTCTCCTCGCCGCCCATGATGCCCGCAAGGCCGGTGGGGCCCTGCTCATCGCAGATCATCAATTCCCCGCCACTCAGGACATGCTGCTTGCCATCCAGGGTGGTAATCGTTTCCCCGCTTGCGGCCCTGCGCACGATGATATGCCGTCCCCGCACCTTGTCAAGATCAAAGGCATGCATGGGATGGCCGGTTTCCAGCATGATGAAATTGGTAATATCCACCACGTTATTGATGGAGCGCATGCCCGCGGCGTGCAGATACTGGCGCAGCCAGGCAGGCGAGGGCGCCACCCGCACGTTTTTCACCACCCGGGCGGCATAGCGGGGGCAAAGCTCGCTTTCCTCCACATCCACGGCGGCGTAATCATGGATATCGCCCCCCGCCTCCCGAACGGTAATTTCGGGCAGCTTCAGCTCCGTGCCCATGGCGGCGGCGGTTTCTCTTGCCACGCCCCATACGCTCAGGCAATCGGGCCGATTGGCCAGAATTTCAAAATCGATCACGGTATCATCCAGCCCGAAAATGGGCCGCACATCCGCACCCAGAGGATATTCCTCCCGGAAGATCAAAAGGCCCGCATCCCCCACCGAGGGATAAAGCTCCACCGGCACGCCGATTTCGGGGCCGGAGCAGAGCATGCCCTGGCTTTCCACGCCCCGCAGCTTGCCCTTCTTAATCACATGCCCGCCGGGCAGATGCGCGCCGATCTTGGCCACCGGCACCAAAATGCCCTCTTTTACATTCGGCGCGCCGCAGACGATCTGCAAAGGCTCGCCTTCGCCTACATCCACCGTGCATACATGCAGATGATCGCTGTTTTCATGATCCCGGCAGGTAAGCACCCGGCCCACCACCACGTTTTCAATTTCAGCGCCCAGGGGCTCCATGCCCTCCACGCCTGTGCCGGTCATGATCATGCGGCTTTCATACGCCGCCGCATCCACAGGAATATCCGCATACTGCTTCAGCCATTTCATGGATACCTTCATTTTCTATTGCCTCCTTTGGCAGGGGAAAGCGCCGTTTCCCGGAAGAAACGCATTTTTGCCCCTTCCCGCGTGAATCATACTCTTTGCTGGATTGTTTCCCTTTTCTTACCGGAACTGCTTGAGGAAGCGCAAATCGCCCTCGTAAAGCAGGCGCATATCCTTGATGCCGTAGCGCAGCATGGTAATGCGCTCCAGGCCGATGCCAAAGGCAAAGCCGGAATAGACGCTGGAATCAATGCCGCAAAGCTCCAGCACCTTGGGATTGACCATGCCGCAGCCCAGCACCTCGATCCAGCCCGTGCCCTTGCAGACGCGGCAGCCCTTGCCGTGGCAGTTGAAGCAGGTCAGATCCACCTCGGCGGAGGGCTCGGTGAAGGGGAAGAAGGAGGGGCGGAAGCGCACCTCAATATCATCGCCATAGAGCCGCTTGGCAAAGGCATCCAGGGTGCCCTTCAGATCGCCCATGGTCACATCCTTATCGATGACCAGGCCCTCGATCTGATGGAAAACGGGGCTGTGGGTGGCGTCCACCTCATCGGCGCGGAAAACGCGGCCGGGGCAGACGATGCGGATGGGCGGCTTCTGGGTCAGCATAGTGCGGGCCTGCACCGGGCTGGTGTGGGTGCGCAGCACGATGCTGTCATCAATATAGAAGGTATCCTGCGCATCCCGGGCGGGATGATTCTTGGGCAGATTCAGCAATTCAAAATTGAAATGATCCAGTTCCACCTCGGGGCCCTCCACCACCTGATAGCCAAGGCCGGTGAAGCAGGAAAGCACCTCGTCCAGCACCAGCTGAATGGGATGCTCCGCGCCGATTTCGGGCATTTCCCGGGGCTCGGTAATATCAATGGCCTCCTTGAGCAGCCTTTCTTCCTTTTCCCTGGCCTTCAGTTCCTTTTCCTTGGCCTCCAGCAGCGCTGTCAGTTCCTCCCGCGCTTCATTGATGAGCTGGCCCACGCGGGGGCGCTCCTCAGGGGAAAGCTGGCCCATGCCGCGCAGCAGCGCCGTCAGGCTGCCCTTCTTGCCCAGCACCTTTACCTTCAGCGCCTCCAGCGCCTGGGACGCGGTCACCTGGGACAGCATACTTTTCATTTCCTCGCCGATCTGAAGCAGATTTTCCCGGATATCCATGTCTATTATCCCTCCAATTCGGGCATCACGCCCGGACAATCAAAACGCCCCTGGCAGATTTTTGCCATGGGGCGTGATAGGCGCACGCGGTACCACCCAATTTCAGCGATGAAGCGTCATCGCCCTTCATTGCCCTTAACGCGGGAAAACGGCAGCGCCTACTTTCCCTTTCAGCGCCGCGGCTCGGAAGCGAATTTCCCCTGCCCGCCCCGGGCGGCTTCCAGCCATGGGCCAGCCCTTCTCTTGTGGGACGCGCGCGGCGGGGCCTTGTTCTCCGTCATCGCCGTTAAGTAAAATTATAGCACGCAAACAAAAAATGGTCAAGCCCGGAATATCCCTCCCCAGCGGTACAATTGATCCTGCCGCCGGAAGATATACACGCACAGGGCCAGATAGCCCCCGATGAAGCAGGCAAACACGGCGTAGAGAAGCACATCGGAAACGCTGGAGCGATCCAGCGCAAATTCCAGGGCGATCACTGCCCCCGCCAGCACCAGCGTGGAAAGCAGCGAAAGCAGCGTCCTTTGCGCCCGATGGGATAGAATCAGCAGCACCGGCAGGGCAATCAGCAGGGCAAAAAGCTGCTCCATATGCACAAAGCCCAGCAGCATATGCCCATCCCGCCGCATGCTTTCCAGCAGGATATGCGCCGTGCCGTAGATCAGCATCCCCAGCAGAAAGCGATCCCCCGCCCGGTGCCGGGCCTTCGTCAGGCTGGCCCCAAAGAGCAGCAGATCGGCCGCCGCCATGAGCAGCGCCGTATTCAGCCGGTAGCCATCCCCGATTTTCTGGGTAAAGATGCTCAGCGGGAAGACCATCTCCATGCCAAAGCCCGCCGCCACAGCCATTTCCGAAAGCCGCGCCCCGGCGGCAAAAAGCAGAAGCGACGGCAGCAGATGATCCAGCACCTGGGCAAAATCTTCCTTCCCCGCCTTCGCGCCCAGCCAGGCCCCCAGCACCGCGCCCGCCAGCGCCCCGGAAAGGGATAATCCGCCCTCCCAGAGCCTCAGCATGGCAAGGGGCGCGCCGACATCCAATACATAGAAGCCGAAATTCACCGCGCAGTAAACCAGCCGCGCCCCCGCAAGCCCAAAGACCGCCGCCAGCAGCGCCACGATAAAATGCCCCGTCCGCTTTTCATTCCGCGCAAAAAAGAAAAGCTCCGCCGCCAGCGCAGAAAGGGCCAGCAACAGCCCATAGCGGTTAAAGCCCGGCGAAAATACCTGCTTTTCCCGTTTTTCCGCCGTGCCTGTGCCGCCCAGCAGCAGCCGCATCAGCTCCGCCTCGGCGCTGTCCCGGCTTTCGGCCTCCCGCTCCGCCTTTTCCTCATAATACTGGGTCACGGCCTGGGGCAGCATGGAGCAATGCACGCACAGCACCGTCATGCTCCCCAGCAGCGCCAGCAGCAGCGCCGCCATCACCGCGCAGATTCCTTTTCGCATTTTTCCGGCTCCTCTCTTCAAAAAAGGGACGGCGGCAGAAGCATCGGCCGTCCGTCCCCTTGGGCTTATGGCGCGGGAACCGCCGTGGCGACATAGATAATATCGCTCTGCTCCCGCTCGGAGGCGGCATAATTGGCATCATAATACCGCCCGTTAAACAGCATAATGCTGGAATTGCCGCCGTCCAGGCAATAGGCGGTCTGCACGCCCAATTCCGCCATGAACTGGCCCATCTGATCGGTGGTCACGCCCCTGGAATGCTTCACCCGGCCCTCGGCCTCCACAAACACATATTCCAGCGGCCCCAATTGGGCAATGACCGTGCGCGGGGCGCGGACATCGCTGTCAAAGCGGGTTTTGTAGGTATCGGGCATGGGCAGGGCCTGGCCGTCCTTCACAATGGCGGGGCCAAAGGTAAAGGCGTTGATGATGGTGCGGCCCGACTGCAGAAAGGCTACCAGCTCCGCCGCCTGCCCCTCGCCGCCCAGGAAAACATGCAGATCGCCCAGATCATCAATCACCAGCACATCCTTTTCGGGATTCATGGCATAGCGGAAGGCCTGGCCCTGGCGATAGATCAGCCCATCCTTGCGCTGGGTATAGAAATCGCCGTTAATGGCCACCACGGCATTGACCCGCCGGGCCATTTTCCCGGGCTTTTCCGCAACCACCTCATTGGCGTTGCCCGCCACGGCGGTGCGCAGCTGGGTGGGGCTTTTCACCCTGATCCAGGCGATATCGTATCGCACGCCGTCAATATCCCGCTTTTCCATTTTCACGGAAAGGCTGGCATCCTCATAGCCGTTTTCGGTAAAATTTCCCGCCTGGGGCGCATAGCCGCCGGAAAAATCCACGGGCAGGGAATATTCCTCCTCCCCCAGGGCGGGCAAAAGGAGGAAAAGCAGGCAAAGGGAAAGCAGCAGCATTCTTTTCATCGGTTTTCTTCTCCAGCGCTTATTATTTTCCGCGCATCAGTACGCGCCGCCCTCTCCCGCAGGGGAGGCAAGGGGCTCTTCGGTAAGCAGGCCCTTTTCCATGCGTTCCTCGGCCTCCTCCATGATTTTCACCGTGGCGGAAACGCCGCAGCGGCTGGCCCCGGCCTTGCGGCAGGCCAGCACCATATCCAGCGTGCGGATGCCGCCGGAGGCCTTGACCCGTACCCGCTCCGATACGCTTTCCCGCATCAGCTTCACATCATCCACCTTCGCCCCGGCAGAGCCGTAGCCCGTGGAGGTCTTGACAAAATCAGCCCCCGCCATTTCGGAAAGCCGGCAGGCGCGGCGGATCTGCTCCCCGGAAAGATAGCAAGTTTCCAGAATCACCTTCAGCAGCGCATCCCGGGCATGAGCGGCCTGAGCAAGACGGGCGATTTCATCCTGCACATAGTTTTCCTCTCCCGCCAGCATCGCGCCGATATTCAGCACCATATCCAGTTCCCGGCAGCCGTCGTCCAGCGCCCGCTCCGCCTCATATACCTTGACGGCGGTATGATGCGCGCCATGGGGAAAGCCAATGACCGTGCAGGGCAAAACATCGCTGCCTGCCAGCGCCTTTACCACCAGGGGCATATCCCCGGGCCGGGCGCAGACGGTGGCCACATCGTATTTCAGGGCGATCCGGCAGCCCTTCTCAATATCCTCCCGGGTCAGAAAAGGCTGGAGGGTGGAATGATCCAGCATCTTGGCAATATCCCGTAGCGTAATGGACATGGTATTTCCTCCTTGCGGCAATCATGAATGGGGGAAAGCGTCTGGGCGCCGCCCCTTATTTCCCCTTGCAGTATTTGCCCACATAGGCCGCCGCCAGTTCGTATTCATCCGGCGGCAGCTTCAGCGCCATGGGGGCGCAGTGGGGCGTATGATAGAGATAGATGACGGCCTTGCCCGGCCGGTATTTCACATTCTGCACATCTTTCCAGAGCATGTGCCGCTCCTGGGAAAGATGCATGACCGTGCCATCCTGCTGGGGCACATCCCTTTCCTTATCCGCGCTCTGGAGCCGGGCCCAGCTTTTCACTCGGGAGGGCTGATGCCAGGTCTGCAGATGCGCGCCCTGGGGATCCATCACATAGACGATGACCTCCCGGCCCTGCAGCATCAGGCAGACAAAGACCGCAAGCAGTCCCAGGGGCAGCAGCGCAAAGATCCATTTGGAAAGGGGCCCGCTCCATAAAATGGCCGTCTTGGCATTGCCGGAAAGCATGGCCTCCAGCCCGAAAATCAGCAGCAGCAGAAGCCCCGTCACGCATAAAAGCGTATACAGCGCCGAAAGCCAGATCCGGCCATCCGCCAGCGGGACGGAGGCAATGCTCCATATATCCCGCTGAGCGGCCGCCGTTGCTCGCTTTCCGCAGCCCGGGCAGGTATCCCCCGGGCTTTCCAGCTTGCATTTTTTGCAGTAGGAATAAATCATTCTTCAATCAGGGATTTGCCGGTCATTTCGGCAGGCACGGGCAGCTTCATGCTGTGCAGCAGGGTGGGGGCGATATCCGCCAGCCGGCCGCCGGTGCGCAGCGTTTTGCCAATCAGCGCCTCATCGCAGGCAATGAAGGGCACGGGATTGGTGGTGTGGGCGGTAAAGGGCTCTCCGGATTCGGGATCCACCATCTGATCGGCATTGCCGTGATCGGCGGTCACAAAGGCGCGGCCGCCCAGGCGGATGATTTCATTGACCAGGGTGCCCACATCCTGATCCACTTCCTTGACGGCCTGAACCGCGGCATCCATGATGCCGGTATGGCCCACCATATCGCAGTTGGCATAATTCAGGATCATCACGTCATATTTGCCGCTGCGGATCAGCTCCAACGCCTTTTCCGTTACCTCGGGGGCGCTCATTTCGGGCTTCATATCAAAGGTGGCCACCTTGGGGGAATCGATCAGGAAGCGCTCCTCCCCGGCGTTGGGAGCCTCTACGCCGCCGTTAAAGAAGAAGGTCACATGGGCGTATTTCTGGGTTTCGGCGATGTGCGCCTGGGTCAGGTCCAGGGAGGAGAGATATTCGCCCAGGGTGTTTTTCATCGTTTCGGGGGGATTGACGATCTTCAGCCCCGTAAACGTTTCGTCATACTGGGTCATGGAAACAAACTGCACGGGGATAAAGCCCTTCCTGCGCACGAAGCCGTCAAAATCGGGCATGATGAAGGTGCGGGTCAGCTGACGGGCACGATCGGGCCGGAAATTGAAGAAGATCACGGAATCATGCTCGTTGACCGTCGCCACGGGCTTGCCGTCCTTTTCAATCACCACCGGCACCACAAATTCATCGGTCTTGCCCTGGTCATAGCTGTGCTGCACGGCCTGGATGGGGCATTCCTCCTTCACGCCCTCGCCCAGCACGATGGCGTTGTAGCCCTTTTCCACCCGCTCCCAGATGTTGTCCCGGTCCATGCCCCAGAAGCGGCCCTGAATGGTGGCAATTTCGCCCACGCCAATCTCCCGCATCTTTTCCACCAGCTGCTTTACATACTCAATGCCGGAGGAGGGGGGCACATCGCGGCCATCCAGCAGGCAATGCACATAGACCTTCTTCAGTCCGCGCATCTTCGCCATCTTCAGCAGCGCGTACAGATGGGTATTATGGCTGTGAACGCCGCCATCGGAAAGCAGGCCCATCAGATGCAGATTGCCGCCATTCTCCTTGACCGCGTCCATGGCCCAGATCAGCGGCTCCTTCTCAAAGAAAACGCCGTCCTGAATATCCTTGGTGATGCGGGTCAGTTCCTGATATACAATGCGCCCCGCGCCAATATTCAAATGCCCTACCTCGCTGTTGCCCATCTGCCCGTCGGGCAGACCTACATCCATCCCGCTGGCGCCCAGCAGCGTCGTGGGATATTTCTTCATCAGCTTGTCCAGTTCGGGCGTGCCCGCCGCAATAATCGCGTTGCCGTCCTTCTTCTCGTTGATGCCAAAGCCATCCATAATAATCAGAGCAGTCAGCTTCTTGTCCATTCTTTTCAATCTCCTTTGCCTTCTCAATCATCCTGCGCCCATACGAACGCATTCTACATTATAATAGAAATGCAAAAAAGTTACAAGCCCCCCGGAGACGGGAATTTGGGATGTACAGACGAATTTTGCGGGGAACCATTCTTTGCGGCCAGAAAATGGTTCCCCGCTCCCCTCCAAGAAAGCCACAAGGGAGATGCGACGATTTTTTTGCGGGAGGAGACTTTTGTGTCAAAAGGCCCCTCCCGCACCCTCCCGAAAACCGCCTCTGGATGAAGCAAACGGAATACACCAGATTGGATGCCAGTGAAACAAAAGGAAAATAGTTCTAAGGGACGAAACAGCAATGCCCTCACCAAATGCGAAAACATTGCTGTTGTTTTCTATGTTGCTTTTCTTTTTTGCTGATCTGGCATTCAATTTGGCAAGATTCACCCATGAACCATCCAGAGCCGGTTTTCGGAGGGGGCGCGGGGGAACCACTTTTGACTCAAAAGTGGTTCCCCCGCAATTATTTTTCCCGTCCCTGGGTTTTCGGGAGGGTGTAGGAAAACCTTTAGCAGGTGTCGGAGGGCCCGCAGGCCCTCTGACTGAAATCGTATCGACCGGCTCTGCCGGTCGGGCGGGGCGTTTCCGGCTCTGCCGGAAACATACCTTACGCGCAGGAGCGGCCGTCAAAGCTGCCAGCAGCTTTGACAGCGACGGAGCGCAATTCCTCGAAAAAGTGGCTTTGCCGCTTTTTCGACACGCCGTCACCATTTAGGCAGGGGCATGGTAACCATGGAAGCGGCGGAGCGGCCGCGTGTCACATTCAGCACCAGGGCGACGCCGGCGATATTGGTAATAAAATTGGAGCCGCCATAGCTGAGGAAGGGCAGCGGGATCCCGGTAATGGGCATCATGCCCATGCCCATCGCCACATTCTGGAACACATGGAAAAAGAGCATGGCCATAACGCCGATAATCACCAGCTGGCCGAATTTATCCTGGGTAAAGCGGGCGAGATAGAGCATGCGCAGCACGATAAAGAGATAGACAAGAAGCACGCCGATGCAGCCCACAAAGCCAAAGCTTTCGCCTACCACGGAAAAGATCGAGTCGGTCGAGCTTTCGGGCACGAACTGCAGCGTGGTCATAGAGCCGGGCTGGAAGGTGCCCACTCCGGTCAATTGCCCCGCGCCGATGGCCGTGCGGGATTTAATGATCTGGTATCCGCCCGAAGCGGAATATTCCTCCGGATCCAGGAAGGCAAGCAGCCGCACGATGCGGTAATCCGTATCCTCGGACATCAGGCCATAGGCCACCACCACGCCGATCAGCACCGCGCCCACGGCGCAGATGCCCAGAATCGCCCGGATATCCACCCCGGCAAAATAGATCATGACCAGGAACATGAAGACAATGACGATAACCGTGCCCGTTTCGCCCTGCAAAAGAATAACGGCGGCGGGCATGGCGGCGGTAAGCCCCACGCGCATGAATTCCCGGAAATTGCCCATGGGCTTATCTGAGCGGGATAATTGCCGCGCCAGCATCAGCAGAATGGATAGCTTTGCAAATTCGCTGACCTGGATGCTGCGGCTGCCCGCATTCAGCCAGCCGCGCAGACCGTTTGAAACCTCGCCCGCAACCAGTGTAACCACCAGCAGCGCCAATACCGCATAATAGGCCAAACGCACCCGGGCACGGTAAACCTCCGTAGGCACAGCCATAATCACGCCGATAATCACCGGCGAAACCAGCAGGAAAATGGATTGCCACATGCCGGAGCGGGAATTGAGAATCTTGTTGAGCAGGGGCAGCCCCTCGCTGACCGAGGCATCATAGGTGGCCATGCTGATGCACAGCACCCCGAAAAAGGAAAGCAGATACACAGCCGCCAGCAGCGGCCAGTCAAAATGCGCCTGTGAGCGGCGGCGGGTTTCGGTCATCATGGCATGCCTTCACCTCCTCGATTGAAAAAGCGCCATACCGGGCTGGCATGATATTCGGGCAGGGGCATATCCTCCCCCATGAGCCGGGCTGCCAGGGTCTTGATGGCTTTTTCCGCCGCCTGATCCCCGCAATGCAGGGCGCTCTTGCGGCGCAGAAGCGCCCGATAGATTTTTTCGCTTTCCGGGATCACGCCCATCAGCGGCATATCCAGCGCCTCTGCCAGGGCGCTGGGGACGGGCATTTCCCCCGTCCTTACGAGCTTTTTCCGCACGCGGTTGAGAATCAGCCCGGGATGCCCCTCTCCCCTTTCGGAGAGCAGCATGCCCAGCCGCTCGGCATCCCGGATGGATACATCATCCGGGGTTGCCACAATCAGCGGCTCGGCCTGGGCGCCCAGCAGATTCTTAAGCCCTCTGCCGATCCCCGCCGGGGCATCCAGGATCACAATATCCTGCCGATCGGCAATGCGCCGGATCAGCTTTTCCATATCCTTGCCCTTCATATCGGAGGGGCGCATCAATTGGGGCGCAGCCAGCAGGGAAAGCCCGGGCAGGGCCGCGGGATGCACCAGCGCCTGCTCCACGGAGCAATCCTTTTCTATCAGATCGCCCAGATCGTATATCACCTGGCTCTGCAGATCCAGCATCAGATCTGCGCAGCGCAGGCCGATATCGCCGTCCACCAGGGCCACGCGCAGGCCCTGAAGGGCATAATGCTCGGCCAGGGCGGCGGCAAGGGTGCTTTTGCCCACGCCGCCCTTTCCGGACATGACCAAAAAGATTCGTGCCATCTGCATTCCTCCGCAGCATCAGATCATGTAAGGGAGACCGTCCTTTGAGGACGGCCCCCGGGCCGGGCCTTTTTTGCCCGCTCCCGGCAGGGCCGCCGGTTATCCCTTACGGGGCCAGGCTGTTTCCGCCCGGCAATTCGATGGATTCATCCACCTTGGCCTTTTCATCCAGATAGAAGGTAATGAAATCGCGGACAGCCGGGGTGGCATGGCCGCCGGAAAAACCATTGGGGATAAAGGAGACCACGGCGATTTCCGGATCGTCCTTGGGGGTCAGCGCAACGAACCAGGCATTGTTCTCCAGATCCAGTTTGATGCCGCCGATGGTCACCTGGGAGGTTCCCGTCTTTCCGGCCATGACCTCGGTGGCCTTGTATTGCCAATCGCTGAAATGGCTGGCTGCAGTACCTGATTCGTCAACCACGCCCTCCATCCCCTTGAGAATGTACTGCATGTAGGGCTTGGCGCTTTCCAGTACGTTGAACTGGGTGGCGGTGCGCTGGGAGAGGATTTCGCCCTCGGGGGAAACGATGGAATCGATGAGATTGGGATTCCAGACGATGGCGCTGCTGCTGAGCGCGCCCACATAGCGCACAACGGCAATGGGGGTCAGCAGCGTAATGGACTGGCCGATGCCCATCTGAATCTCCTGGGATCCGCCCCATTTAATGGTGTTCAGGTATTGCCACAGGTCGCTCATCAGCGCGGCCTGCATGACCATGGTGCGGGTCATATTCAGCTCGGTCATGAAGATGGGGCGGGCGTTGATCACCCAGTCGTCAGAGCCGGTATTGATGGCCATATCCATCAGCAGCTTGATGCAGCGGTCCAGCCGGGCCTCGTCATATTCAATGCCGTAGCTTGCGCCGTAATTGATCAGATGCTTCTTGATGGCGTTGGCAACAATGATGGGGGTAGAGGTCATCTGCTCATCCAGGCTCACCGTCTGATCATACAGATTGGTCTGATTGCCCACCACGGAGCGAAGCTCGCCCGGCAGATCGATGCCCGTCTTGCTGGTCAGGCCCATCTGTGCTGCGTATTTATACAGCCTTTCCGTGCCGTCCATTTCATAGAGCCGGGAGGAAAGGGTATAGAAGAAATAGTTGCAGGATTTGGTCAGGCCCTCGGAAATATTCAGGTTCTGATGGATGGAGGGGGAATTGGTCCAGCATTTGGGGGCGTCCTCGCGATTATTGGTATAGCGCATGAAGCGCCCCTCGTCATCGATGGTTTCCGTGGGGGTAAGCACCCCGTTGGTCAGGGCCGCAAGGCCGGTGACCATCTTGAAAATCGATCCGGGCTCGGCGCGGGTCTGAATGGAATAATTCATCAGCAGGCCCCGCTCATCCTGAACGATTTCCCGCGCGGCATCTCCGCCCTGGGACATGGCGTTGAGATCATAGCTGGGATACTGGGCCATGGCCAGCAGATTGCCCGTCTTTACATCCATAACAATCAGCACGCCGGTGGTGGCCAGTTTCAGGGGATATTCCTGCCAGTTGCGGCTGGCCACCTTATCCTTATTGGTTTCCAGCCATTTGGAATTCTGCATCCTGGCTTCCTGGGTGGCGCGGACGGTTTCCACGTTTTCCCGGATGCAGCGCTCCGCCGCCTCCTGATACTGGGAATTGATGGTCAGCTTCACGGTATTGCCGTCCGTGGGGGCGGTATAGGAAAGCTCGCGGGTTACCTTGCCCGTGGGATCCTGCTCCACCACCCGGGATCCCTGCCGCTCGGAAATATTGGCGGTCAGCCAGCTTTCCATGCTGGCCTCCACGCCGTCCTGGCCGATGTAATCATTCATGGAATAGCCCGCCGGCTGCAGATCGCTGTAATAATACTCGGCGTTCTGGATTTTGCCGGTGTAGCCAATGATGGTAGCCGCCAGGGAGCCCTTGGGGTACACGCGCTTTTCGCCGATGGAAACCCCCAGCCAGGGCATGGACATATTGCGCCCCTCGATCTCGCTGACCGTTTCATAGGGCACATCCTCCGCAATGGCTACAGGCAGGGAGTTAAAGGCGTTATCCTGCATGGTCACATTCACAGCCATGACCTGCAGCACCTTTTCCTCATCCACCCTGTATACCCTGTCCACGGGATTGCTGTTCACGCTGGAGGCATCCGGCACGATGGAAGCGCCGCTGGCATCCAATTGCAGCAGATACGTTCCATCCCCGTTATCGGTAAAGCCGTAGCGCTTGCGCAGCCAGTCAAAGCAATCTGCCGCCGTGGGCAGGCTGCTGGTTTTCAGATAGTTATTGGAGTAAAACTGGGATTTGCGCTTTTCCCAGGTGTATTCCGAAATGCCTGTGCCGAAATTGAATTCCCATTCGCCCGTTTCCTCATTGCGCCTGAGGGGCACGCTCACGCTCAGGGTATCGCCGTAGGCTTCGATAATGTCAATGGCCTTCAGGAGCATTTCTGTGGGATAATCCCAATCGTTGTTTTCCCGGTAAAAGGTGACGTTGTAGGTCTTTTCCGATTTGGCCAGCACCACCGAATTCACATCGGTAATCATGCCGCGGCTGCCCTTGATGGGAATGGTCTTGATGCTCAGATCGCTGGTGGCCTCGGCGTATTCATCGCCGTTTACGATCTGCAGATCCACCAGGCCGTATACCAATACGCCGAACATCAGGAATACCGCCGCCGTAAACACCAGAAAGCGCCGGTTCATCAGATTTCCCTTTTTGCGCCTGCCCCTTTCCCTGCGGAATTCATCCTTCAAAGCATTTCACCTCCCTTATCGCGCTTTTTCCTGCGGCGATACATGCCCAGAAAATAGCGGGCGGGTATCATCAGCAGAATGGAAAGCGCGGCGGTATACAGCACCGAGACCAAAGCCCGGGCCAGATGCGTAAAGCTAAGATCAATGCCGATCAGATACATGTAGGCGATCATGACAATATTGAGAATCAGATCCATAAACGCCGCGCACAAGGGAATGCGCAGATGGGCGGGCAGATCGCCCTCCCGCTGATAATGGATCAGCTTGGTCCACCAGCGGATGCGCACGGATTGCTCTCCCCTGCGGCTTCTGCGGCCGTCGTTGAGCATCCTGCGCCGCTCCCGCTGCCGGTCAGACATATCGGCAAAAAACTGGGCGGCCAGCATGGCGATCACCGGATAGGCGATGACATACAGGCCCTGCACCACGGAAAGCATGCTTTCCATCAGCATGCCGATAATGCAGGAGGCGCAGAAGGCATACTTTTTCCCGCAGGAAACCGTCAGGATGGCAATGGCCGCAAACAGCACGCTGCCCGTGATGCCCGCATCGCCGCCAATGGCCAGATGCTCCATCACGCAAACCTGAATCAGATAGGCCAGCACCGTAATCAGCAGCGCCTTCAGGCCCTTTTTCAGCTCCTTCAATCTTCATCCTCCACGGTCATGCCGCCGGGATCCTGGGTAGGCTCCGGGCTGGGGGTCGGGGTTACGGTGGGACGGGGCGTGGGCGTGGGCGTCTGATCGGCGTCCGTCGCCGGGATGTATGCCAGATTTTCGGGGACTTTGGTGGCTTCCGGGCCGTCTGTTGCCTGGGGAGAAACAGTTTCGCCGGGAGCAGCCGTGGTCTTTTCCTGCCGGGCAGCCTCCAGCGAGCCGGGCTGCACGCCCTGCTGAGATGCGGGGGACTGGGTGGCCTGGGCGCCGTTCTTGGGATCCGGGGTGGCGCTGGGCGCAGGCGTGGCAGTAGAAGAGAAGATGAAATCGCTGACCGAGCCAAGCTGCCATTCCGGTACGGGCCGGGGGGTGGAGAGCGGCTCCAACTGCAGCTCGGAGGATTGATCCCGGGTCTGGGCCGCCTCGGCATAGGCCGGCTTGTAGCGATAGACCGTCACATATTCCAGATGCTGAAAATCCACCACCGGCTCCAGCACCACATAGGATTTGTTATCCTCCATGCCGCGGGTGCTTTCCCGGATATAGCCGATAGGAATGCCCTTGGGGAATTCCAGCCCCACGCCGGAGGTAACCACCACATCCCCGGGCCGGGGCAGGGAGGTATCCGGCAGATAATACATGCGGCACATGGGCTCGCCGTTAATGCCCAGCGTGCCCTTGACGCTGCCCTGATCCCGGCTGGATTGGATCAGCGCGGCCACGGTGCAATCGCTGTCGATAATGCAGCGCACCTGGCATTTATTCTTTTCCACATCATAGGTTACGCCCACCAGACCGCCCTGGGCCACCACAGCCATGTATTCCTCCACGCCGCTTTCCGAGCCTACATCCAGCGTCAGCGTGGAAAAATAATTGCCGGAATCGGTGCCGATAACGGTGGCGGCCACCGGATTCATGGAGCGGTTGCGCTCCTGCTCATCCAGCAGATCATACAGTTCTTCATTGATGCGGCGCAATTCCTCATTCTGGGCAATCTGATTGGCATAATCATCCAGCAGGATGGTCAGCTGCTCATATTCATATTCCAGATTGCCGCGGATCTTCAGCGTGCGCAGATAATTCACCACGCTGTCGGTCACCGTGGTAAAGACCGATTGCACCGGGGTGATAATGGCGGTCACCATTTTCCGGGGCAGGGCCAGCAAGGGGTGGCTGATAAAATTGGAAAGCACCATCAGCGCCACCATAATAAACAGCACCGCGCAGACCACAATCACCATGAGCGAGCGGAAAAAGCTCCGGCGATCCTCCTGCCGCTGCTTTTTCTTCTTTTTTCTGCTTTCCCTGGAGGCGGCAGCGCCCTTTTTCCCGGCGCGCTTGCCCGCCTTTTTCTTTTCGCCGTCCGCGTTTTCCTCCCCCGGACGGCTATGCTGGGGCTGGGTGCTTTCCACCCGGGTGGCCTCCCGATCCCAGGCCTCCTGAGCCCGGGATTTATCGGCCGCCGCCTGGGCCACCTTTTCCTCCCGGTCGCCCTCCTCCGCCTGAAGCGGCGGCAGGGGCGCGGCCTGGCCCTGGCGCAGGGGCGCGCTTTCCCGGCCCGCATGGGGCGCGGCGGATACATCCCGTTCCGCTTCCGTTTCCATTTCCTCCGCCCTGCTCTGGGCCCAGGCGGGCAGCCTTTCCTCCGTTTCCGGCATATCAAGGCCTAAATTCTTCAGGCTGTCGCTTTCGCCAAATTGTCTGTCCTGATTTCTTGCCATTGCGTTTTACTCCTCGCCCTCCTCCCGAAGGAAGCTGGATTTGCCGATTCGATGCAGCAGCTCGATATTATCCGCCAGATGCCCCGCGCCCAGCGCCGCGCAGCTCATGGGATCCCGAGCCAGCAGCACGGGCATATCCAATTCGGAGGCGATAAACTGATCCAGACCGAAAAGCTGGGCGCCGCCGCCGGTCAGATGAATGCCCGAGCGCATCACATCCCCCGCAAGCTCGGGGGGCGTGCGCTCCAATACATGCTGAATGGCGGAAAGAATGGCCTGGCAGGGGGAGCGCAGGGCCTCATAAACCCGGCTGGAGGAAATTTCCGCCGTCTGGGGCAGATTGGTAATCATATCCCGGCCGCGCACCAATACCCTGCGCTCCTCCTTGAGGGGCAGGGCCGCGCCCAGGGTCATTTTCACATCCTCGGCGGTGCGGTCGCCGATAAGCATATTGAATTCCCTTTTTACATAGGCGATGATGGCCTCATCCATTTTGACGCCGCCAATGCGGATGGAGCGGGAAACCACCACGCCGCCCAGGCTGATCACCGCCGCCTCGGTGGTGCCGCCGCCAATATCCACCACCATGGAGCCCACCGGCTCAAATACCGGCAGGCCCGAGCCCACCGCCGCAGCAAAGGGCTTTTCCACCAATTGCAGATGCCCGTCCCGCACCCCGGCATAGACCGCCGCCTTGCGGATGGCCCGGCGCTCAATGGGCGAAATGCGGCAGGGAATGGTAATCACCGCCTTGGGCTTCACCAGCCGGGAGGCGCCAATCGCCTTGCGCACAAAATACTGCAGCATATACTGGGTCATATCAAAATCCCGGATCATGCCATCCGAAAGGGGACGGATGGCCGTCACATCCCCCGAGGTGCGGCCCAGCAGTATCCGCGCCTCCTCGCCAATGGCGCGGATGGCATGCCGCCCCCCGCGATCCACCACCAGCAAGGAGGGCTCGTCAATCACGATGCCCTTCTTTTTTACATAGACCTGGGTGTTGGCAGTGCCAAGGTCAATCCCGATATCCGGTGCAATAATGGCCATGTATCTTCATCCATTCTATTACAGATTCTCAATGCCCGCCTTCAGCAGCATTTCCCGGGCCAGCGCCATGGGCAGCCCGATCACATTGGAATAGCTGCCCTCGATCCTTTTGACAAACATGCCGCCTCTTCCCTGCAGGGCATAGGCCCCCGCTTTGTCCATCGGCTCCCCGCAGGCGACGTAGCGGGCAATCGTGCCCTCATCCAGCACAGAAAAAAGCACCTCGGATTTTTCCGCCCGCACATCCTCGTATCCGTCCCGAAGCACGCAAACCCCGGTGTATACCGTGTGCCATGCGCCGGAAAGCAGGGCGAGCATCTCCCGCGCCTCTGCTTCATCCTTTGGTTTTCCCAATACCCGGCCCCGCTGATACACAATGGTATCCGCCCCCAGCACAATCCGCCCGGGATGCGTTTCCGCTACGGCCCGCGCCTTCCTGCGCGCATTCTCCATGACCAATTCCTCCGGGCCGCCCGTTTTCAATTCCTCCGCATCGGCGGTGATGATCTCAAAGGGCACGCCCATATAACCTGCCAGCTCCTTCCGCCGGGGTGAGGCGGACGCTAAAATAAACGATTGCTCCATGCTCGTTTCTTCCTTTCCTGCGGCGCATTTTTGCGTACGCAAAAAACGCGCCCCTTATTATAGCATAATTCAGGGGCGCAAGTACAGTATTTTTACAACAGTTTGCAACCAATTTGTAAAAATTTTCGATTCCCCCGGAAAAAGCCGCAGGGAATGGAACGGGATTTTTTGCGGGAGGAGACTTTTGCGTCAAAAGTGGTTCCCCGCTTCCCCTCCGAAAACCAAGAGCAGGAACGGGAAATATTGCGGGAGGATGCTTTTGCGTCAAAAGCACCCTCCCGCAAAAATACCCCCGTTCTCCGTCCCCCGTTCTCCTCGTGTGTCAGCCGTTTCCGTAGGTGATCCGGACGATGCAGTTGTGCAATTCGAGAAATGTTCCGGGAGCGCAGACGAACTGATCGGTGATTTCCCGGCCCTTAACGCCCTCGGTTTCGGCATCCTGCAGATAGAGAATATCCTCCCCTTCAGCGAACAGATTGCCGTAAACGATATAGCTGTCCTCCGCGCCGGGCATGGGCTCGATCACATAATCCAGCCAGTTGGAGGCATTCTGAATCTGATCGGGGCAGAAATAGCGGCCCGAGCCCTGGAAAATGATCTCGCTTTCGCTGATGGTATCCGTCTGAAGCTGCGGGCAGAAAAGGGGCCGGTTGCTTTCGGTCATTGCGTTCAGCGTGCCGCCGGTCAGGGTCACTCTGGTTCCCGCCGGGATGTAAACGCTGAAGCAGAAGGTGTTTTCCTCCAGCGCATAATGCTTTTTCAAATTCAGCGCTTCGTTTTCCAGCGTCATTTCTCCCGTTTCGCCCGCCCCGGTCTGCCAGAACCAGAGCCCGGCGGTGCTTTCATCCGCCGTCCATTCTCCGGCGGCTTTCCGGATCTCCGTATCAAAGAAAAGCGATTGCCGGTCAATGATCCGGGCCGCATCCTCCCGGATAAAGAACTGCTGCTGCGGCGGCTGGCTCAATTGCAGATAGCCGCCGCTGCGCCCGATCACCCAGGCAAGGGGCAGATACACAATTTCGCCCTTTTCGTCCCCCGGCATTACCCAGGTTTCTGCGCCTGTCTGCCAGCCCTCTTCATCCCGGGGAATATCAATCCAGGCATAGCCCAGACAGTCCGGGCCGAAGCGATCCCCGCCCCGCCCCGAAAGGATGGAAAGCCGGCTGCGCTCCACATAGGCGTAATCCCGGGCAGAATAAACGCCGACAGAGCAGCAGACATGATACCAGTCTTCCGCTTCGCCAATCACCGTCAGCACCGTGCCCTTTTTCACGGAAACAGGCCCGGATTCCTGGCACATCAGCACGCAATCCTCCCGGACTTCCGCCGCCTGAAAACGATAGCTGACCTGCCAGGGCCAAACAAACACCGTAAGATCCTCCAGGGAAATATAGCCCTCGCTGATCTGCCCCTGCGCCTGGGAGGAATGGGGCACCCCGGAAATTTCCACATAGGCATAGCCCTTCTGCCGGTTCAGATCGGTCACCTGACAGGTCGCCCCGGGATAATAAAGGGCGATCTGCCGCTTCATTTCCTTATCGGCGTAGAGGGGAATGGTATCGTTCATCCGCCCCAGATACGCTTCCTCAATCCGGATACTCCGATTCTTCAGCTGATTGGTGCGTACATAGCCATGCGTTCCCTCCTCGGTGCGCACATAGCGCCAGTCATCCCCGATGTCCCCAAGGATATGAACCGTGCCGCCGTTTCGCAGATAGGCAAGCTGCCGGTAAGCGGCGTCCGGCTCCTCCCGCAGGGCGCAGCCATCGACAGGGCCGGCGGTGTAAAAAAGCTGCGGCGCGCCGTAATTGCGGTTTACCTCCATCAGATAATCCTTGAGCATATACCCGTAAAGCCCGCCGATGTTTACATACGCCCAGGTCTGATCGCCCGCTTCCTCCTCAAGGCATACGGTTACCGGCGTGCCGCTGTAAAATCTCCCCAGACTTTCGGAGGCTGCATTCGGCTCGGCGCGCAGGTTCAGCCTGTCCGCCACATTGGGATTGGCCACCACCGCATAATAGAGCCAGCCCTGCATTTCCTCCCCCTGGGCCAGCACCGGCATAAGCATCAGCATCAGCAGAAGCGCCAGCATCATCGCAAGCAATTTCTTCATCAGGCATTTCCTCCCTGTATCATCTTTTCATCTATAAGACGAAAGCAGCGCGGCAATTGTTGCATTCTCAGGAATATTTTTCTGCCGATGACGGAGAAACGGGAGGAATACTTGCAGGGAACTGCGCTTGAACCCAAACCATCCCCCCCGCTCCCTCCAAATCAACGCTGGATAAAGCATGGATGAACCCTGCCCAACAGAATGCCGACCAGCAAAAAATAGCGAATGAAAAACAACAGCAATGCTTCACATTTGATGGAGCATTGCTGCTTTCGTTCCTACCATTTACTTTCTTTTGCTTCGCTGTATTTTGAGTTTTGCGAATAAAAAACAACAGCAACACCTCCACGTTTGGTAAGAGCATTGCTGTTGCTTCTGTATTTATCAGTTGCTTCCATATTAGCTTATCTGTTCCTTTTGCTTCACTGGCATTCAATTGGATTCTATCCCTCCATGAAACATCCAGAGCCGGTTTTCGGGAGGGTGCGGGAGGGTGCTTTTGGCACAAAAGCATTCTCCCGCAAAAATCCCGTCCCAATCCCCCGTTCCCCGTCCCGGTTCAGCGATTTCGCATGGCGTTGAGGATGGCCAGGAGGCACACGCCCACATCGGCGAACACCGCCAGCCACAGCGGCAGTGTTCCCAGCACCCCGGCGATCATCACAAGCGCCTTGATGCACAGGGAGAAGGCGATATTCTGCCACACGATCCGCTGGGTCTTCCGGGCCACGGCGATGGCCTTGGGCAGCTTGCCCAGATCGTCATCCATCAGCACCACATCCGCCGCCTCAATGGCCGCATCGCTGCCCAGCGCACCCATGGCCACGCCTGCATCTGCCCGGGCCAGCACGGGAGCATCATTGACGCCGTCGCCCACAAAGATCAGCGTTTCCCGGCCTTTCTTTTCCCGCATCAGCGCTTCCACCTGCGCCACCTTGCCGTCCGGAAGCAGCCCGGCATGCCAGCAATCAATGCCCAATTCCCCGGCGGCGGCCCGGGCGACATCCTCCCGGTCGCCGGTAAGCATCACGATCTTCTCCGCGCCCATGCGCTTCATTGCCTTAAGCGCATCCTTTGCGCCCGTTTTGGGCAGATCGCCCAGCAGGATGCAGCCCAGATATTCCCCGTCCGCCGCCAGATACAGGCAGGTGCCCGGCTGCGCCGCCGCCCGGAAGGCGATTTTTTCCCGCTCCATGAGCTTTTCATTCCCCGCCAGCACCCGGCGGCCATCCACCGCTGCAATCACGCCCAGGCCGGGAATTTCCTCTGCCGCCGTAAGGGACGGCAGGCTTTCCCCCGCGCATTTTTCCCGCAGGGACTGGGCAATGGGATGATTGCTCCATCCTTCTGCCGCGGCAGCCAGGGAAAGCAGCGCCTTTTCTTCTATTATATTGCCATCAGGATAAACCCCAATGACCGAGAATTTGCCCTCCGTCAGGGTGCCCGTTTTATCAAAGACGGCAATCCCCGCCCGGGCCAGCGCCTCCAGATCATTGGCCCCCTTCACCAGCACGCCCCGGCGGGAGGCCGCGCCAATGCCGCTGAAATAGGTAAGCGGCACGGAAATCACCAGCGCGCAGGGACAGGAAATCACCAGGAAGGTCAGCGCCGTATGAATCCATTGCTGCCAATCGCCCCCCATGAGCAGCGGCGGCAGCAGCGCCGCCAGCAGCGCCGCCCCAACCACCAGCGGCGTATAGACCCGGGCAAAGCGCGTAATCAATTGATCCGCCCGGGATTTTCTGGCGGCGGCGTTCTCCGCCATTTCCAGAATTCGGGAAACGGTGGAATTTTCATGGGTGCTTGTCACCTGGATTTTCAGCGCCTTCTGCAGATTCAGGCAGCCGCTGACCACCTTTTCCCCCGCCTGTACCTCCCGGGGCAGGCTTTCGCCCGTCAGCGCCACCGTATCCAGCGCCGATTCGCCCTCCATGACCACCCCGTCCAGCGGGATTCTTTCCCCGGGCCGCACCAGCAGTATCTCCCCCAAAGCCACCTCCTGGGGGGATACCGCCGCCCATTCCCCGTTTCTTTCCACCCGCGCCGTTTCGGGCCTGAGATCCATCACCTGCACGATGGATTTTCTGCTCTTATCCACCGCCTGATCCTGAAAATATTCGCCGATGGTGTACAGCAAAAGCACCATCACGCTCTCAAAATATTCCCCCAGACAGAAAGCGCCGATGGAGGCCACCGTCATCAGAAACATTTCATCCAGCATCTGCCCCCGAAGCAGATGACGGAAGGCCTGGATAAATACCGGCAGCCCCGCCGCCAGCAGGGAAAGCAGCAATAGCGGCAGCCGCAGCGCCTGAACCGGCAGAAACAGCCCCAGAGCCAGTAGCGCCCCGCTGATCAGCAGCCGAAGCAGCAGCCGCCTGCCCTCGTTTTCCTCCGCTTCATGCGCATGCCCGCAGCAGTCGCAGCCGCATGCATGCGTATGCTCATGCGTATGCCCGTGATGGTCATGATGTTCATGCTCGTGATGCTCATGCTCGTGATGCTTTTCGCAGGTGCAGCCCATGGTATATCCTCCCCTCCTTATTCGCAGAGATGCTCCATGCCCATGCCGATGATGGTGCGCACATGGTCATCCGAAAGCGAATAGAAAATCGTTTTGCCCTCCCGGCGGAATTTCACCAGCTTGGCCTGCTTCAGCACCCGCAGCTGATGGGAAATGGCCGATTGGCTCATGGCAAGCACACTGGCAATATCGCATACGCATAATTCCGCCTCAAAAAGCGCATACAGGATCTTGATGCGGGTGCTGTCCCCAAATACCTTGTATAATTCCGCCAGATCATAGAGCATTTCCTCATCCGGCATTCCCTCGTTTACCTCACTGAGCAGCTCGGCGCGGTCTTCTCCCTGGGCGTCTGGGATGTTTTCCCGGTTCAGCATGTCATTCATGTTTGCTCATCCTTTCATCTGAACGATTGTTCATTTGTGATTATAATCCACCTGCCGTCCTCTGTCAACCCCTTTTTCTGTTCATAGCGAAAAAATATGCTGCCGCGCCGGGGAAAGAGTCGGCGGCTCTTGCCGCGCCCTGGATGGATCGCTCCCCCAGACGCGCAGGGCGCCGTCCTGCCCCGGAACGCGTGCGGTGCGCAGAAGGAAGCCGATGTATCCTCAAAGAGTTTGTGTCCGTGACAGAAACCCCGGAACGTATGCGGTAAGCAGCGCGATGCAAAACGCCGCCCGGATGCAGCCCCCGGCCCTCAGCCGCCCCATGCGCCCCGCCGGAAAAACCGCCTTTCTTTCGCCCGGCGCGCCTGTATCCCGCCGCCAAACGCGAAAAAAATACCCTTCTGCCCCGCTTTTTCCCCGGAAAAAGCAAAAAAATTTCATTTTCCAGGCCATTAGGGGTGGCGTTCTGCCCCGGTTTATGCTAAAATACAATGTGGTATGCTATGGATGGTGTACTTGGAGGTTATGACGATGACCAGAATCGAACGAATGCTGCAATTGGCGGGCGTGGGCGCGAATGAAGGCGTGCTGATCCATAAGCCCTCCAATATGTTCTATCTCAGCGGCTATACCGGCGAGGGGCTGCTGGCCGCCGGAAAGGGCTATCAGGTGATCATCACCGATTTCCGCTATACCGAGCAGGCAGAGCGCCAGGCCCCCGGCTTTGAGGTATGGATGGTGGAAAAGGGCGTCAGCCATGAAGCGCTGGCCGCCAGGCTCTTTGGCGAAAAGGGCGTATCCCAGGTGCGCTATGAGGATGACGAAGTGACCGTGCGCGCCTTTGAGGGGCTCAAAAAGGCCATGCCCGGCTTTGCGTTTTCCTCCCTTGGAAACGCGCCGGAAAAGGCGCGGCGGATCAAGGATGCCGGGGAGCTTGCCTGCATCGAAACCGCCTGCGATATTTCCTGCCGGGCCTTTGATGCGCTGCTGCCCCGGATTAAGCCGGGCATCACCGAAAAGCAGCTGCAGATTATGCTGGATTATACCATGCTGGAGATGGGCGCCGATTCCCTGGCCTTTGATACCATCGTAGCTTCGGGCGAAAACGGCTCTCTGTGCCATGCCATTCCGGGGGAAAGAAAGCTCAGGCCCGGGGATATGATCACCTTTGATTTCGGTGCGAAGAAGGGCGGCTACTGCGCCGATATGACCCGCACGGTGGCCCTGGGCCAGCCCAGGGCGGAAATGAAGAAAATCTATGATACGGTGCTATTGGCTCAGGAAACCTGCGAGGCGGCGCTTGCCCCCGGCAAATGCTGCCGGGATATTGACGCCATCGCCCGGAAGATCATCGATGACGCCGGGTATCAGGGCCGCTTCGGCCATGGCCTTGGCCACGGCGTGGGCATCGATATTCATGAGGAGCCCCGCCTTTCCCAGACCTGTGCGGATCTTCTGGAGCCCGGCCATGTGGTCACGGTGGAGCCCGGCATTTATGTGCCCGGCTTGGGCGGCGTCCGCATCGAAAATACCTGCGCGATTACCGAAAACGGCGCGCGCACCCTGGTTCATGCACAAAAGGCGCTGCTGATCCTCTGATCGGCCCCTTATGCAGCCATATATGAAGAAAATTGGAGGAATTTCAACATGATCACTGCTGGCGATTTCAAAAAGGGCATCACCATCGAATGGGAAGGCGGCGTATGGAACATCGTGGATTTCCAGCACGTTAAGCCCGGCAAGGGCGCGGCCTTCGTGCGCACCAAGATCAAGAATGTCATGACCGGCGCCGTCATCGAGCGCACCTTCAACCCCACCGACAAAATGCCCCGGGCCATCATCGAAACCAAGGAAATGCAGTATCTCTACACCGACGGCGATCTGTATTACTTCATGGATCCCGAAACCTTTGAGCAGATGCCCCTGGGCAAGGATGCCGTAGAAGAGGCCATCCAGTTCGTCAAGGAAAATACCAACGTGCAGATCCGCTTCTTCAAGGGCCAGGCCTTCTCCGTGGAAGCCCCCAACTTTGTGGAACTGGAAATCACCCAGACCGAGCCCGGCTTCAAGGGCGATACCGCTACCAATAACTTTAAGCCCGCCACCACCGAAACCGGCTACGAAATCCAGGTGCCCCTCTTCATCAACATCGGCGATGTGATCAAGATCGATACCCGCACCGGCGAATATCTCTCCCGCGCCTGATCAGGGCATGGCTTCCCTGCGGGGGCATTTTCGTCCGCTCCCGGCATCTGCCGCCTCCCTTCCCCGCCCGGGGATGGCAGGGGCGGCCCTGCCGGAATCACGGAAGGAATGCGCCCCATCGGGCTTCATATGAAAATACAAATTCAGCGGCGGTATTTTCATCCCCCCTTTCCCGGCAGCCGCGCCGGAAGGTGATTTGAATGAGCAATCTCACCGATCGTGTTTCCTATCTCAAGGGCCTGGCGGAGGGCCTGAAGCTGGATACCGAAAAGAACGAAGGCAAACTCATCGAAAAGATGCTGGAATTGCTTTCCGATATGGCTGCGGAAATGGAAGAGCTGCGGAAGGATCATGATGATCTGAACGAATATGTGGAATCCATCGACAGCGATCTGAGCGATATGGAAGACTGCGTCTATGGCGATGAGGATGAAGAGGGCGGCTGCTGCGGCTGCCATTGCCAGGAAGATGACGAGGACGAGGAAGAAGACGGCGAAGAGGACGATAACCTCGTGGAATATACCTGCCCTCACTGCGGCGAGGAAATGACCTTCGAAGTGGATAATTTCGATTTCGATGAGGATTACCTCTGCCCCAGCTGCCATAAGCCCCTCTTCCCCGAAACCCCTGACGAAGAGGAATAACACTTCCGCCTTGGGAGCGATTGCGGGATTCTTTGCGGGAGGATGCTTTTGCGTCAAAAGCACCCTCCCGCACCCTCCCGAAAACCAACTCTGGATGGAGCATGGATGAATAAAATCAAGTTGAATGCCAGTGAAGCCAAAGGAAAATAGTGGTTGAGAATAAAGCGGCAATGCCTCGCTAAATGTGAAGGCATTGCTGTTGTCTTTAAACTGCTATTCTTTTTGTTTCACTGGCATTCAATCTGGCAGGAACCCTCCATGAAACATCCATCGCCGGTTTCGAAAGCGAGATTATTGGAAAGCCAAAGCTTTCATTTTCTTTGCTGATCTGGCATTCAACCCGGCAGGAGCCCTCCATGAAACATCCAGTGCCGGTTTTCGGGAGGGTGCGGGAGGGGACTTTTGACGCAAAAGCATCCTCCCGCAAAATAATTTCCATTCCATACCGCAATTATTTTCAGCCCGTTTTTTATTTTTCTGCTATACAGATGCCCGGGGATTATGCTATAATGTAGGCATCAGGATACCCCATGCTTTCTACTGCGGCAGATCATAACGGAGGAAACACATGCGCACAGAATTTCAGGATTTGAATTGCACCCATCTTCATCGTCTGCCCATGCGGGCCACCGGCGTTCCCTACCCCGATCTTCCCTCGGCGCGGCTGAATGAGCGCGCCCTCTCCCCCTATTTTGTCTCGCTGAACGGGCGCTGGGATTTCACCTATTATACCTCGCCCCGGGATGTGGCCGCCCTTTCCGGCGAAGCGGGCCAGGGCGTCAGCGGGAAAATCGATGTGCCCGGCGTATGGCAATTGCAGGGCTATGGCGCGCCCCAGTATACCAACGTTCGCTTTCCCATCCCCTATGATCCGCCCTATGTGCCCGATGACACCCCCGTGGGCGTATACGACCGGGATTTTCTGCTGCCCGATACCTTTGCAGGGCGCAGCACCATCCTGCGCTTTGACGGCGTCAGCTCCTGCTATTATGCCTATGTGAACGGCGAATTGGCCGGTTTTTCCAAATGCCCTCATCTGCCCGGCGAATATGATATAACGAAACTGCTGCAGCCGGGGAAAAACCATATCCAGGTGGTGGTGCTTCAGTGGTCGGATGGCACCTATCTGGAGGATCAGGATATGTGGCGGCTCAGCGGCCTCTTCCGGGATGTATCGCTGTTATCCTTTGGCGAAAGCCGCATCGAGGATGTGCAGCTTTCCGCCTCCCTGACCCAGGATTACGCCGACGGCCTTTTCTCCCTGACCGCGCTGATCTCCGGGGCGAAAACGGCCCGGCTGCAGCTTGGCTTCCAGGGCGAAACGCTCTATTCCCAGGAGACGGAGGTAAAGGACGGCAAGGCAGAATTTTCCTGCCAGGTAGAGGATGTATACGCCTGGACGGCGGAAACCCCCGATCGCTATGAGGCCACGGTGGAAATCGATGGCCAGGCGGAGAGCATCCTTTTCGGCTTCAAAAAGGTGGAAATCCAGGATGGCGTCTTCTATTTCAATGGCCAGCCCATCAAGCTCAAGGGCGTCAATCGCCATGATACCCATGAAACCCTGGGCTATTACACCCCCGTTTCCGAAATGCGCCGGGATATCCGCCTGATGAAGCAGCATAACATCAACTGCGTGCGCACCAGCCATTATCCCAATGATCCCCGCTTCCTCTCCCTCTGCGATGAATACGGCCTGTATGTGGTGGATGAAACCGATCTGGAATGCCACGGCGTGGTCTGCTTTGAATCCTATGATTTCATTGCCACCGATCCCAAATGGGAATTGCAGTTTGTGGATCGGGGCACGCGCATGGTGCAGCGGGATCGGAATCATCCCTCCATTATTCTCTGGAGCCTGGGCAATGAGGCGGGCTACGGCTGCAATCATGCCGCCATGGCCGCCGCCATGCGCGCCATTGATCCCTCCCGCCCCATCCATTATGAGCGGGATCGGGAGGTAAAGACCGCCGATATCATGTCCCATATGTATACGGGCATTGAGGAAATGGTGGAATACGCCAAGAGCAATCCCCAAAAGCCCTTCTTCCAGTGCGAATACGCCCATGCCATGGGCCAGGGCCCCGGCCTGCTGGAGGATTACTGGCAGGCGTATTACGCTCATCCCCAGCTGATGGGCGGCTGCGTATGGGAATGGGCCGATCACGGGCTGATCAAGGAGGAAAACGGGCAGAAATATTATGCCTATGGCGGCGATTTCGGCGAATGGCCCCATGACGGCTGCTTCTGCGTGGACGGGCTCTGCTATCCCGATCATACGCCGCATACGGGCCTGACCGAATTAAAGCATGTAATGCGCCCGGTGCGCGTAGCCATGAAGGATGAGGAAAAGGGCATCGTTACCGTCCGCAATCTCTATGCCTTTAACGATCTTTCCATGCTCCAGGGCCGCTACAGCGTGGTGGCCGGGAAGGATGTGCTGCTCCAGGGCGAAATCTGCCTTTCCACCCCCGCAGGCGGCACGGAGGATATCGTGCTTCCCCTGCCGGAATATCCCGCGGGCGCGATGCTGAATTTTGTCTTCACCCAGCGCTGCGATACCCTCTGGGCCCCCGCCGGCTTTGCGGTGGCTGCGGATCAATTGCCCCTGCAGCTGGGAGAAAAGCTGCCGCCCCTCGTTATGCCCCGCTCCGCCCTTATTCTGGAAAAGACCCACACCGGCTGCATCGTTTCCGGGGATGATTTCAGCGTCGCCTTTGACCGGGAGGGCATGAGCGAAATGTGCTTCCATGGCGTAAAGCTGATGGAAAAGGGCGTGCAGGTCAATTGCTGGCGCGCCCCCACGGATAATGACAACGGCGGCTGGAACGCGGCCCAGAAATGGGAGGAATTGGGCCTGAACCGGCTGCTCTGCCGCAATGATCATTTCTGCGCCGCCAAGGGCGAAAAGAGCGTCACGGTGGAAATCTCCGGCGTGTACGGCCCCAAAGTCTTCCCGCCCATCATGCGGGTATGCCAGAAATACGAAATCACCGGGGAGGGCAGGGTCTCTCTGGATATTACCTTTGCGCCGCTTAAGGATATCCCCTGCTATCTGCCCCGGCTGGGCCTGCGCATGGCGCTGCCCCAGGGCTTTGAGCGCCTGGTATGGCAGGGCCGCGGCCCCCACGAAAGCTATCCGGATAAAAAGACCGGCGCGCTCATCGGCCGCTATGAAACCACGGTGGATGCCACCCATGAAAATTACGTCCGTCCCCAGGAAAACGGCGCTCATGAGGATACCGCCTTTGCCGTGCTGCTCAACAGCCGGGGCATTGGCCTGATGGCGGCGGGAAAGAATTTCTCCTTCAGCGCCCATCATTATACCCCCGAAATGCTCACCGCCGCCCAGCATACCAATGAGCTTGGCCATACCGATGAAATCACCCTGCTGCTGGATGGCGTCATGGGCCCCCTGGGCACCAATTCCTGCGGCCCCGAGCCTTTGGAAAAGGATCGGCTGTATCTGAAGGAAGAAAAGACCTTCCATTTCGCCTTCCTGCCCCTGGATACCCAGAGCATCTCCCTGGATGCTGCGGCGGAAATCGCCGGGAACTGATCAAAAATCAAAAAAGCAGGCTATTCAGCTTCCAAACGGGCTGGATAGCCTGCCTTTTTTGCAGACGAAGGACAATCGAGGGATGAGATAGATAAGGATAGGTTTATCAGTAAACTTCCTGGGCCCGCAGCTTGTACCCCTGCCGATATACCGTTTCAATGCAGGAAAAGCCCAGCTTTTTGCGCAGCCGCTGCACATGCACATCCACCGTGCGGGTTTCCCCAGGGCAGACATAGCCCCAGGCGGCGCGCAATAATTCTTCCCGGGAAAGGGCGCGGTTGATATTCTGCGCCAGCTCCTGGAGAAGCGAAAATTCCTGCTGGGTTAATTCGCAGGGCTGTCCATCCACATAAACAAGCTTTTCCTCCTCATCAATGGCCAGGAGGGCGGGCCGATCTTCCCGGGGATAAATCGAAAGCATGGTACTCATTATTTCGTCACCTCACATATATAGACGAATCAGAAATGCCGTTTGTTCCATTCCCCGAAAATTTAATAATTTCTCTCCCGCTGCTTTGCATGCATCGGATGAAGTTTTTTCATCTGCATATCCTTTTCATTCCGGGCGCATACTATGTTAGCGTGTGCTGCTAAAATGAGACTGGCGCCGTTTCGAGCAGATTTTCTTGCAGTGCAGGGAGGACCCGGCGGTAAAGCGCGGCTTGAAAACGCACAAAAATGCATGAAAAAATGCCGAAAATGCTGCCTGGCAAATTGAGAAGCACACGTTTGGAAAACAGGCGGAGTGGAGGGAAGGAATATGGATGAAACCATGCATCTGGCCAAGGGCGGCTGGCAGCCGGAGGAAATTGATATGCTCTGGCAGGAAATCAGGGGCGCGGCCGACAGCGGCGTACCCCTGCGGGATGTATTTGAGCGCATGGGCAAGGCCCTGGGCCGCAAGCCCAACAGCGTAAGAAACTATTATTATATGCAGCTTCGCTCCCAGGGCGGCGAAGGCTTCAGGCGCGCCCAGCCCTTTGAAACCTTTTCGGAAGCGGAAATTCATCAGCTGCTCCGGGATGTGCTTGCCGCCCGGGGCCGGGGGCAATCGGTGCGCGCCTGCGTTATGGAATTATCCGGCGGGGACAGGGCGAAAATGCTGCGCTATCAGAATAAATATCGCTCGCTGCTGAAAAAGCGGCCCGATCTGATCGCCGGCATCTGCGAGGAATTAAAGCGCGAGGGCATCGCCGCCCCAGCCGCCTCCGCGCCGCAGAAGACAAGCGCCCCCGGAGAGGGCGCATCCCTTCTCCCCCTGAATGATCCCGACGGGCGGATGCTGCTTTCCGCGCTGCAATCGCTGCTGCGCCGCGCCCAGCGCCAGGCGGAGGAAAACGCCCATGACCGGCTGAAGGTGCAGCGCGATCTATTGCTGATGCAGCTTGAGGATCTGCAATTGGCTGCCCGGGATATGCTCCGCTGCTGCAAGGATTTTCTGGGCGGCATGCCCGAGCAGCAGATGGATGAGCTGCCGCTTTTCTGCCAATCCCTTTCCGAGCAGGTGGCCCGGCTGGAATCCTTATCGGGCTAAGGGCGGCGGGCGGAAAAAATGCGCCTCGCCCCCCGGGGCGCTTTTTTGCTTTCCTTTTCAAGGGAATGCCGCCGCATTTTCCCATATCCCCGGCAAAATTTATTGACAGATTGCCATTTTCCCGATATAATATGGGGCACGGGCCATGACGGGAAATGGCTTTCCCCAAGCGGGCAAAGAGAGCGCGGCCCCGGCTGAAAGCTGCGCGCCGCCGGAAAAGCCGAGACACCCCCGAGCCTTCCTGTGAAAGCGGGCGCTTCAATCGCGTTATCGATTGAAAAAGCGGCGCGGCCCTTCGGGGCGGCGCAAGCAGGGTGGCACCGCGAAGTGATCTTCGTCCCATGCAGATGGCATGGGCGTATTTTTTTAAGGAGGGATTTCATGCTTACTCAAGCGCCAAAGGGCACCCGGGATATGCTGCCTCAGGACGCCTATATGTGGCAGGCCGTAGAGGCCAGGATGCGCGCCCTGGCCGCCAAATGGGGCTACCGGGAGATCCGCACCCCCGTCTTTGAGCATACTGAACTTTTTCTCCGCGGCGTAGGCGGCACCACCGATATCGTCACCAAGGAAATGTATACCTTCCAGGATAAGGGCGAGCGCTCCATTACCCTCAAGCCCGAGGGCACCGCCGGGGCCGTGCGCGCCTTTATTGAGGGCAAGCTCTATAATGAGGCGCTGCCCTGCAAGATGTATTATCTCAACGCCCCCATCTTCCGCTATGAAAAGCCCCAGGCCGGGCGGCTCAGAGAGCATCATCAGTTCGGCATGGAATGCTTTGGCGGCAAGGAGCCCACGGTGGAGGCCGAGCTGATTAACGGCCTGATGGAACTGCTGACTGAGCTTGGGCTCAAAAATCTCTCCGTGCATATCAATTCCATCGGCTGCCCTTCCTGCCGCCCCAAATATCATGAAAAGCTGAAGGAATATCTGGGCGACAGGATCAGGGATATGTGCCCCACCTGCCAGGAGCGCTTTGAGAAAAATCCCCTGCGCATCCTGGATTGCAAGGAAGAAAAATGCAAGGCCATCGTCAGCGATGCCCCCGCCATTCTGGATTGCCTCTGCGATGAATGCCGCAGCCATTTTGAGCGGCTGCAGGGCCTGCTTTCCGCCCAGGGCATTCCCTTTGAGGTGGATAGCCGCATTGTGCGCGGGCTGGATTATTATACCAAGACCGTGTTTGAAATCATCATGCAGTCCGGCCGGGAGGGCCTGGCCCTCTGCGGCGGCGGCCGCTATGACGGGCTGGTGAAGGAGCTGGGCGGCCCCGATACCCCCGCCGCCGGCTTTGGCATCGGCACAGAAAGAATTCTGATGGAGCTGAAAAACATGGGTGCGCTGCCCCCCGCCCCCAGCATAACCGATGTCTATGTCGCCAATCTTGGGGAGGATATGGCCGCCCCCGCCTTTACCTTCTGCCAGCGGCTGCGGGCCTGCGGCGTCAAGGCGGATTGCGATCTGGCGGGTCGCTCCCTGAAAGCCCAGTTCAAATTTGCCGATAAGATCGGCGCCGCATTCGTGGCGCTGGTGGGCGGCGAGGAATATGCCCGGGGCGTAATCAAGCTGAGAAATATGGCCACCAAGGAGGAAAGGGAAATTCCCCTGGCGGAGGCCGAAAAGGAAATCGCCGCCAGCCTCTGATGCTTTTTCTATCTCTCCCCCTGCGGCGCTGGCAGAGCGCGCCGCGCAACAATTACCAAAGGAGATGCACTTCAAATGGAACGGAATCTCATCGCGAATGTCGCCGTGGGCGAACAGAACAAAATCCAGGGCTTTGTGGAAAATCTGCGCAATAAGCGCACCATGGCCTTCCTGGTGATCCGGGATCACAGCGGCAGGCTGCAGGTCACCATTGAAAAGGAAAAGAACCCCGAACTGGCGGCCATCGTGGATCAATTGACGGTGGAATCCGTGGTCACCTGCATCGGCCCCGTGGTGGAAAACAGCTATGTCAAGCTGGGCGGCAAGGAAATGCTGCCCGAAAAGATGGAGATTCTCTCCATTGCCGAGCCGCTGCCCATCTCCAAGGATGCCGCCATCGATTCCCGGCTGGATTACCGCTGGGTGGATCTGCGCTCCGACCGCAATACCCTGATCTTCAAGGCCCAGACCGTGCTGGTGGCCGCCATGCGCTCCTTCCTGCTGGAGCGGGGCTTTATGGAAATCCACACCCCCAAGCTCATCGGCGCGGCCAGCGAATCGGGCTCCGATGTATTTGAACTCAAGTATTTTGACCGCAAGGCCTATCTTTCCCAGAGCCCCCAGTTCTATAAGCAGATGGCCATGGCCGCCGGCTTTGACCGCATCTTTGAGGTGGGTCCGGTCTTCCGCGCCGAAAAATCCTTTACCAATAAGCACGCCACCGAATTTACCGGCTTCGATCTGGAAATGAGCTATATCACCTCCTTCCGGGATATCATGGTCTTCGAGGCCGAGCTGCTTCAGGCGGCGCTCAAGGCCGTCAAGGAGCAGTACGGCGATGAAATCAAGGAAATCTTCGGCCTGGATACCATCGTGCCCTCCCTGCCCTTCCCCGAAATGAAGCTGGCCGACGTCTATAAGGAATTGGAGGAGCGCTACGGCTATACCGTGGATGAAGCCGAAAAGGACGATCTAACCACCGATGCCGAGCGTCTCTGCGCCAGGCTCTCCATGGATAAATTCGGCCATGAATTCCTCTTTGTCACCGATTATCGCCCCGAAAAGCGCGCCTTCTATCACATGCGGGATGAAAACGGCATGCCCCTGGGCTATGACCTGATCTGGCGCGGCACCGAAATCACCACCGGCGCCCAGCGTGAGCATCGCTATGAGCAATTGCGCAGGCAGGCGGATGAAAAGGGCCTGGGCGAGGATGTGAAATTCTATATGGATTTCTTCCGCTACGGCTGCCCGCCCCATGGCGGCTTTGGCCTGGGCGTAGACCGGCTGACCATGCTGCTGCTGGGCATCCCGATTAAGGAGGCCATGTTCATCTTCCGCGGCCCCAACCGCGTATCCCCCTGATAAGGAGAAGGCAGAAAAAAGCTTTTTTCCGGGCAGAAGCAGGGCAATTTTGCGCAGCAGTTGCCAAATTGCCAAGAATCTGCTATACTAAGCTATATCTGTAAGGAGGTGCGACTGCATGCCACAGAAAAAGGAAAACCTCCCCGTCAAGGTTGACGTGGATTTGCAAAACGGCGGTACCATTACCTATGCCAATGAGGTCATCGCCACCATCGCGGGCGTGGCGGCCAATGAAATTGACGGCATTGCCGGCATGTGCATCAGCGGCGGCTTCAGTGAAATTCTCAGCCGCAACCGGAATATCACCCGGGGCGTCAAGGTAGAGGTGGGCAGCCAGGAAGCGGCGGTGGATCTCTACATCATCGTGGAATATGGCAAGCCCATCCAGAAGGTGGCCGGAGAAGTGCAGGAAAACGTGCGCAAGGCCCTGGAAAGCCTGACCGGGCTGCATGTGGTGCGGGTGGATGTGCATGTGCAGGGCGTCAGCTTCGAAAAGGAAAAGAAGGCCAATCAGACCAGCATCGAGGCCGCCAGCTGCAGCCCCGTGCTTGCCGAGCCTGAAAGCATCGACGCAAAAACGGAAGCCCCGGCGGAGGAAACCCCGGCTGATGAAGCCCCGGCTGACGCAGTCGTTTGGGAGGAAAGCATCCCCACCGAAATGGAGGCCGAGGACGCCGCTGTTTCCGATGCCCAGGTGCTGGCGGAGGAAGCCAGCCTGGAGGGCGATGCAGCCGATATGAAAGAGGAAGGCGCGGCGGATGAGGAAGACGCCGGCCAGGGCCCGGACGGACGGAAGCGCTGCTGAGCGCCGCTGAAAAGGAGCAATCCGTATGAAAATCAAATTCTGGGATCGTATCATTCTCTTTCTCGGCGCGCTGCTTTCCGCCGCCGCCGGGCTGCTGCTGATGATTGTCGGCCTGCAGATTGTGCAATTGGAGGGGCTGAGCGTCAGTCTGCCGCTCCCCGTGCGCATCGCCGCCATCATCCTGGGCGCGCTCTGCGTTTTGTTCTGCATTTATCTCTTTGCCTTCCCCCGGCGTCTTGGCCGCGGAAAGCGGGATTTTGTGGTGCAGAATACCGATAACGGCGAATTGCGCATCGCAGTCAAGGCAATTGAAAATCTGGTGCAGAAATGCATCGATGTGCATGAAGAAATCCATGTGGTTTCCATGCATGTGAAAAATAGCCGGGACGGCGTGGTGGTGGATCTGTGCGCCTCCATCGCCAATAATATCTCCATTCCCCTGGCGGTTGCCTCTCTGCAGAAGCAGATCAGGCAGTATCTGGCCGCCTCCTCCGGCATTGATGTCCGGGAGGTAAGGGTATCGGTGGAAACGGCCCAGGACGGGGCGGAAAATTCCCCCTATCTGGTAAACGGCGAGCAGAAGAGCGCCGAAAATGAGGAGCCCGCCGAAAAGAAGGAAAAGAAGCTTTCCCTGCATCAGCGCATTTTCGGCCGGGGCGAGCAGAAGGTTACCGTGCCCGAGCCGCCCAAGGCGGAGGAAGCCCCTGCCCAGCCCGAGGAAAACGCCGGGGAGCAGGAAACGGATGCCCTGCCCCAGGAGGAAAGCGCCGATGCGCCCCTGAATGAAAACGACCAAGCCGATAAGGAGGATGCTTCCAATGAGTGATAAATGGAACGCCTTTACGAAAAAAATGTTCAAGATTGGCACGCCGGAATGCGCCGTCACCTTCGCGCTGGTCGCCATGGTGCTGGCATTGCTTTTCCTGCTGCTGGGCTTCTGGCAGACGCTGCTGGTTGCCGTGCTGGCGCTGGCGGGCGCTTTCATCGGCGGCGTAAAGGATAAGAAGGAATGGGTGCGCAATACGGTCAATCGCCTCTTCCCGCCCAAGCAGAATATGCCCTATCGGGAGCAGAACGCGGAAATCGAAAAGGCCGTTAAGGAAGCCACCGAGGATACCCAGAATACCAAGGAATAAAAATACCGAAAGAACGGGGTAAACGCCCATGGCTCGTAAATCAGCCCGTGCCGCTGCCGTGCAGATGGTTTTTGAAAACATGCTGGGCGGCGATGGCGGCCAAGAAACCCTGCAGGGCCTGATTGAATTCACGCCCGAGGATGATGATCAGGAATATATTGACGGTCTGCTTTCCGGCGTGCAGGCCCATGCGGACGAATTGGACGCAGCCATTGAAAAATGCCTCAAGGGCTGGACGCTGGATCGCATTGCCCGGGTGGACCGCGCCGTTTTGCGCGTGGCCGCCTATGAGCTTTGCCATGACCGGAAAACGCCGGATGCCGTGGTCATCAATGAAGCGGTGGCCCTGGCCCAGCGCTTTGATTCCCCCCAGGCCGGAAAATTCGTAAACGGCGTGCTTTCCACCCTGCTGGCGGAAAGAGACGCCGGGAAGGAAGACGCCTGATGCTGGCGCTGGGGCTGGATACCAGCTGCTATACCACCTCTGCCGCGCTGTATGACGGCGCAGAGCCCCGGCAGAACCGTCGGCTTCTGCCCGTCCCCGCGGGAGAACGCGGCCTTCGCCAAAGCGAGGCCGTTTTTGCGCATGTAAAGCAGCTTTCCTCCGTGCTGCTGCCGCTCCTGAATGGGGAGGGCCGGGCCATTTCCTGCGTCTGCGCCTCTGTTTCCCCCCGGGATGGGGAGGAATCCTATATGCCGGTGTTTCAGGTGGGCGCATCCCATGGCCGGGCCATTGCGGCGGCACTGCAGGTGCCCTTTTATGAGACCACCCACCAGCGGGGGCATCTTGCCGCCGCCAGATGGGGCACGGCGCTAACGGGCGATCGCTTCGTGGCGCTGCATTTATCCGGCGGCACCACGGATGTTTTGCTTCTGGAGGGGGATGCGATCACCCCCCTGGGCGCATCCATTGATCTGCATGCCGGGCAATTGGTGGATCGGGTCGGGGTGGCCCTGGGCCTGCCCTTCCCCTGCGGCCCGCATCTGGAAAAGCTGGCCCGGGCGGGCGTCAGCCGCGCCGCCGTGCCCGTCAGTCTGGAAAAGGACGGGCTGCACTGCCATCTTTCCGGGGCAGAGGCCCAGCTGATGCGCATGATCCAACGGGGCGAAAGAAAAGAGGATGTGGCGGCGGAGGTTTACAGCATCCTCCAGCGCACCGTTCTCAGGCTTCTTGAGGCGGCGGCGGAAAAAACCGGCACGCAGGATATGCTGCTGGCCGGGGGCGTGGCCTCCTCTCCCCTGTTTCGGGAGCTGATGCATCTGCGCAATGAAAAGCGCCGCGCCGGGCTGCATCTGCATTTCGGCCGGCCCGAATTTTCCGGGGATAACGCCGTGGGCGCGGCCATCATCGGCCTTGAAAAGCTGCAAAAGGAGAGATGAGCATGGCAATCATTCTGGATGGCAAAAGCATGGCTGCAGAGCTGATGGAGGGCCTGAAGGGCAGGGTAAACGCCTTGAAGGCGCGTCAGCAATCCGTGGGCCTTGCCGTGATTCTGGTGGGCGATGATCCCGCCAGCCAGGTCTATGTCCGCAATAAGGGCCGGGCCTGCGAGGAGCTGGGAATCTATTCCGAAACCATCCGTCTGCCCGAAAATACCTCCCAGGCAGAGGTGGAAGCGCTGATTGACCGGCTGAACGGCGATGATCGCTTCCATGGTATTCTGGTGCAATTGCCCCTGCCCCGGGGCCTGGATGAAGCGGCGATTCTCCGGCGGATCATCCCCGAAAAGGATGTGGATGGCTTCCATATCGAAAACGCGGGCAAGCTCTTTACCGGCCAAAGCGGCGTCACCGCCTGCACCCCCAAGGGCATTCTGCACATGCTGAAAAAGGGCGGCGTGCCCCTTGCCGGAAAGGAAGCGGTGGTAATTGGCCGCAGCAATATCGTGGGCAAGCCCATTGCCATGCTGCTGCTGGCGGAAAACTGCACCGTGACCATCTGCCATTCCCGGACGGAGAATCTATCCGCCCATACCCGGCGGGCGGATATTCTGGTAGCCGCCGTGGGCCGGGCCGGGTTTGTCACCGCCGATATGGTCAAGCCCGGCGCCGCGGTCATCGATGTGGGGATTAACCGGGTGGATGGCCGGGTGGTGGGCGATGTGGATTTCGCTCCGGTGGAAAAAATCGCCGGGTATATCACTCCCGTTCCCGGCGGCGTGGGCAAAATGACCATCGGCATGCTCATGGAAAACACCATTGAAGCCGCCGAAAGAAAGGCCCGATAATATGCCCTGGACGCTTTCCGTATCCGAACTGAATGATTATGTGCGCCGCAGTCTGGCCAGCGATCCATCCCTGCGCTTTCTTTCCCTGCGGGGGGAGATCAGCGATTTCAAGAAATACGCCTCCGGGCATTGGTATTTCACCCTGAAGGATGAGCAGAGCCGCATCCAATGCGTCTGCTATCGGCAGAACGCCATGCGCATCCGCTTCCAGCCGGAAAACGGCATGCGGGTGGTGCTGACCGGGGCGGTGGGGCTCTATACCGTATCGGGCAGCTATCAATTCTATGCCGAAAATATGACCCAGGACGGGGTCGGCGAATTGTATCTCAGGTATGAGGCGCTGAAAAGCAAGCTGCTCAAGGAAGGCCTTTTCGATGTAACCCGGAAGCGGCAATTGCCCCTGCTCCCCCGGGCGGTGGGCGTGGTCACCTCCCGCTCCGGCGCGGTCATTCATGATATCGCCACCGTCTCCCGCCGCCGCTATCCCGGCATGCAGATCATTCTGCGGCCCGCCCAGGTGCAGGGGGAAGGCGCGGCGGAGGATATTGCCCGGGGCATTGCCGAAATTTCCATGCTGCCCCAGGTGGATGTGATCATCGTGGGCCGGGGCGGCGGATCGCTGGAGGATTTATGGGCCTTCAATGAGGAAATCGTGGTGCGCGCCATTGCGGCCTGCCCGGTGCCGGTGGTATCGGCGGTGGGCCATGAGGTGGATGTGACCCTTTCCGATCTGGCGGCCGATCTGCGCGCCGCCACCCCCTCCGCCGCGGCGGAATTATGCGTGCCGGAAAGGGCGGCGCTGCTCCGCACCATTGAAAAAATGCGGAATGATGTGGCCCGGGCGGGGAAAAACCGCGTGCTTCTTCTCTCTTCCCGGCTGGGGCTGTATGAAAAGCGCCTGGCCGCCCGCCATCCCGCCGCGCAGATGCAGAATGCCCGGGCCCGGGCAGAAATCCTGACCCAGAAAATGCATACCCTGACGGAACGGCAATTGGCCCTTCGCAGTGCGCGGCTATCCCTGCTTTCGGATAAGCTGGCCGCCCTGGGCCCCCGGCAGGCCCTCTCCCGGGGCTATGCCATCCTGCTGGATGGGAAAAAGCCGGTAACCAGCGTCAGCGATGCCCGGGAAGAAATGACCCTGCTTTTGCAGGACGGACGGATGAAAGTCCGCGCCGCCGAAATCAGGAAGGAGGATCCCTTTGGCCAGGAAACAGCAAAGCTTTGAAGACCGGCTGCTGGAATTGGAGGCGCTGGTCAAGAAAATGGAGGAGGGCTCCATGCCCCTGAATGAAACCCTTGCCGCCTACGAGGAGGGCATGCGCCTCTCCCAAATGCTTACGGAGGAATTATCCGCCGCCGAAAAGCGCATGCTGGAATTATCCGGCGGCGAAACCATTCCCATGGAGGATGCGCCGTGATGATGGAAAGCACCCTGCAATCCTATAAGGAAAGGCTGGAAAATGCGCTGGATTCGCTGCCCATGGCGGGCGCGCCGGATATTCTTAGGGATGCCATGCGGTACAGCCTGCTTTCCGGGGGCAAGCGCCTGCGGGGCTGCCTGATGATGGCGGCCTGCGAAATGGCCGGGGGCGATACGGAAGCCGCCCTGCCCTTTGCCTGCGCCCTGGAAATGATTCATGCCTATTCCCTGATTCATGATGATCTGCCCGCCATGGATAATGATACCCTGCGCCGGGGCAAGCCCACCAATCATGTGGTCTATGGGGAGGCCATGGCCATCCTGGCGGGGGACGGACTATTGACCCACGCCTTTGAAATCATGGCGGCCTCCCCCCATCCCCGGGCCCTTTCCGCCCTGGGCGAAATCGCCCGGGCCGCCGGTGTATCCGGCATGCTGGCCGGGCAGACCCTGGATATCACCCTGGAGGGCAGGGAGCCCCAGCGGGAATGGGTGGAAAAAATCCACCTGGGCAAAACCGCCGCGCTGCTGACCGCCCCCATAACCGCCGGGCTGATGCTGGCAGGGGCGGAGGAAAAGCTGCTGCATGCCGGCAGGGAATATGGCCGGCATCTGGGCCTTGCCTTTCAGATTGTGGATGATATTCTGGATCTGGAGGGGGATGCGGCGCTGATGGGCAAAACCCTGGGCAAGGATCAGGCGGAGGGCAAGCAGACCTGGCCCGCCTGCGTAGGCCTTCCGCAGGCCCGGGCGGATGCGGAAGCGCATATCCATGCCGCCGTTTCGGCGCTTCTGCCCTTTGGGGAAAGGGCGGCCTTTCTCCGGGAGCTTGCCGTAGCCACGCTTCACCGCGTGCAATAGGATGGGAGGAATGCAGATTTGGCAAATCTTCAGGCGTTCCTTGGCAATGATGTGCTGCTGTGCGCGCTGCTTTCCTGGGTGGCTGCTCAGGGGCTCAAGGTGCTGCTAACGCTTATTATGGATCGGCGTCTGGATTGGCGGCGCTGCTTCGGCATGGGCGGCATGCCCTCCTCCCATACGGCGTTTACCTTTTCCCTGATGCTGATGACGGGGCTGCGGGCCGGGTTTGACAGCGTGGCCTTTGCCCTGGCCTTCGCCCTGGCGGCCATCGTCATTTATGATGCCATGGGCGTGCGCGCCGAAACCGGCAAGCAGGGGGCCGCCCTGAATCACATCAATCAAATCCTGCGGGAGGTGCTGATTGAGGGCCAGCCCATCACCCAGAAGCGCTTTAAGGAATTGGTGGGCCATACGCCCCTGGAGGTGGCGGGCGGCCTGCTGGTGGGCCTCATCATGGTGCTGATCATGGCATAAAGCAAATGAAATAAACAGAACATACAGAACATAAGGAGGAAAACACAATGGATCAATTTCTGGAAGAGGTTGTCACCCCGAGAAACAAAGGCATGCAGACGCTGACGCTGATCCTGGCCAATATCGTCTGGGTGGTTTTCGCCATCTGGGCCTTCTTTCAGGTGCAGGTGCTGATGATGAGCATTTCCAGCGCGGGCTTTGTATGGGAGCTGTTGTATAATGTCGCCCAGGTGCTGATTTTCGGCGGCCTGGCCGTGCTGATTTTCCTGCGCAAGGATCGCATCAAGACCGAATACGAATACACTCTCACCAACGCCCAGATGGATTTTGCCCAGGTATTCAATAATCGCAAGCGCAAGAGCCTGGGCACCATGAATATCCGCAATGTGGAAGCCTGCGGCTTGGTGTCCTCCGGCTCCTTCCAGCGCTATATCAATATGCAGGGCGTCAAGCGCACCAATTGGTTCCTCAATCGGGAGGCCGAGCTGTTGTATTTCTATTTCCAGAAGGAAGGCAATAAGCGCATCATCATCATTGAGCCCAGTGAGGAAATGATCGCCCTGATCCGGCGCAATCTGCCCCAGGGCGTATGGCAAGTCAACTGACCGGAGGCGCATCCATGCCCATCTATCTTGATAACAGCGCCACCACCCGGCCCTCCGAGGCGGTCATACATGCCATGGCCCAATGCATGCGGGAGGGATACTTCAATCCCTCCGCCCTCTATGCCCCCGCCCTGGAAGCGGAAAAAATGCTGCGCGAATGCCGCGCCCTGCTGCTTTCCATGGTGCATGCCCCGGCAGGGGCCCGGGCCATCTTTACCGCCGGCGGCACGGAGGCGGATAACCTGGCCATTTTGGGCGCGCTTGCCTCCCTGCATGGGGGCGGGAAAATCCTCTATGGCGCGGGCGAGCATGCCGCCGTCCGGGAGGCCTGCCTGGCCGCCAGGGGCTTTGAGGCCGTGGCCATGCCCTATGATCATCAGGGGAGAATTGATCTGGATGCCCTTCGCGGCCTTCTCTCCCCCGATACCCGGCTCATCTGCTGCATGCAGGTCAATAACGAGACCGGGGCCATCCAGCCCTTAAAGGAAATCGATGCCCTGCGCCGGGAATTGGCGCCCGGTGCCCTTTTCCATGTGGATGGGGTGCAGGGCTTTCTGCGCGTTCCCTTTGATATGACGGCCCTGCATGCGGATTCCTATGCCATTTCCGGGCATAAACTGCACGGCCCCAAGGGCGTGGGCGCGCTGATTTTTGCGCCTACGATGCGCCTGCAGCCCCGGATGCTGGGGGGCGGGCAGGAAAATCAGCTCCGCTCCGGCACGGAAAATACCCCCGGTATTGCCGGGCTCATGGCGGCGATTCGCCATTATCCCGGGCAGCATGCCATGCAGGAAAATAAAATGCTGCTCTGGCAGCGCATCAGGGAATATATTCCCGGCGCGGCATGCAATGGCCCCGCCCCGGATTCGCCCCTTGCCGCGCCCCATATCCTCAATGTATCCCTGCCGCCGGTGCGCTCCGAAACCATGCTCCATGCCCTGGAGGGGGAAAGAATCTATATCGGCATGGGCTCTGCCTGCGCCTCCCATAAGCAGAAGGTCAGCCAGGTACTCCAGGCCATGCATACCCCCCGGCCGCTGGCGGAATCGGCCCTGCGCTTCTCTCTCTGCCCGGATAATACCGCCGCGGAAATGGAAGAAACGGCCCGGGCGCTCCAGCGGCAATATGCCGTTTTATCCAGATTCCAAAGAAGATAAAGGGGAAGAAAACCAATGCGTGAATTGCTCATGGTTCGCTACGGCGAAATTTATCTCAAGGGCCTGAACCGGCCCTATTTCCTCAAGGCGCTGGTGCATCGGGTCAAGGAGGCGGCGCGGCCCTTCGGCGGCCGGGTCTGGCTGCATGACGCCCGGATTTTCATCAGCGATATGCAGGATACATTGGGCTGCCTGAACCGGGTCTGCCGGGTGTTCGGCGTGCATTCCGTCTGCCCCGCCATCGAAATGGATAAGGCGGATATCGATGCCATCGGCCGGCAGGCGGCGGAAATGATGAAGGATGTAAACGGCACCTTCAAGGTGGATGCCCGCCGGGCCGATAAGCGCTATCCCCTGACCTCGCCCCAGATTAACGCCAAAATCGGCGAATGCGTGCTTGAGGCCCATGAGGATCATCTGAAGGTGGATGTCCATGCCCCCCAGCATGTTCTCTCGGTGGAGATCCGGGATCAGGCCTATCTGTACTGCAAGGTCTATCCCGCCGTGGGCGGCATGCCGGTGGGCACCGGCGGCAAGGCGGCGCTGCTGCTTTCCGGCGGCATTGACAGCCCCGTAGCCGGGTATATGATCGCCAAGCGCGGCGTGCAATTGGTGGCCGTGCATTATCATTCCTTCCCCTATACCAGCGAATTTGCCAAGCAGAAGGTATTGGATCTGGCCAGGATTCTTTCCGAATACTGCTGCGGGCTGAAGGTCTATGTGGTGCCCTTCACCGAAATTCAGATGGAAATCCACGAAAAATGCCCCGAGGATTATACCACCCTCATCATGCGCCGCTATATGATGTGCATTGCGGAAAAGATCGCCGAAAAGGAGGGCGCCCTGGCCCTGATCACCGGCGAATCAGTGGGCCAGGTGGCCAGCCAGACCATGGAGGCCCTGGCCTCCACCAATTCTGTGGTATCCATGCCCGTCTTCCGCCCCCTCATCGGCTTTGATAAAATCGATATCATCGATTACGCTCAGAAGATCGGAACGTATGAGACCTCCTCTCTCCCCTATGAGGATTGCTGCACCGTCTTTACCCCCAAGCATCCCGCCACCAAGCCCAAGGCTGAAAAAATCCGGGAGGGCGAGGAAAAGCTGGATCAGCAGGCCCTGATCGAAAAGGCCGTGGAAAACGCCGAAATCGTGGAACTGTAAGAACGGGAACGGAGGACGGGGAACAGAGAGGAATTTTTGCGGGAGGGTGCTTTTGACGCAAAAGCATCCTCCCGCAATTATTTTCCCCGTTCTTCCCCGTCTTCTCCTATTTTGTTTCGGATGGTTTATTTGCCACCACATCCGCGCCACTTTTTATTCACAGTTTGTTCACATATTAGGACTATACTCCTCCGTGAGAAAAAGGAGGCGCTTATCAATGTTTGGAAACAAGGAACAGAAACTGGAGAAAATGATCGCGAAAAATAATGCTGCTGGGATTATCGGCCTGGTTACCAGCAAGGATCCCTCGATTTCCCTGAAGGCTGTGGAGGCCCTGGGCAAGGTCACCGGCGATGACGCCTATAACACCCTGATCACCCTGCTCCGCTCTCCCCGAGCGGATATCCGCGCCGCCGCCGCCTCGGCGCTGGCCGAAATGGGCGATTCCAAGGCCCAGGCCCATATCAGCCATATGCTCACCACCGAAACGGACGCCGTGGTCATCGAAGCCATGAAAACCGCCCTCTCCAAGCTCCACAGCAAGGACTGAGGATACCAGGGAACGGCGGAGAACGGGGAATATATTTGCGGGAGGATGCTTTTGCGTCAAAAGCACCCTCCCGCACCCTCCCGAAAACCGGCTCTGGATGGAACATGAATGAATTCCGCCTGGTTAAATGACAGTGAAGCAAAAAGAGGAGCAGCATAGTAAACAGCAGCAATGCCTCCGCGTCTGATGCGAGCATTGCTGTTGTTTGTTTGATGACCTTTCCTGTCTGCTGCGCCGGCGCTCCATTGAATTTTGGTTCTTTGTCAAATGTTGGGGTGTAAAGAGAACGACAGCAGAATTCTCTTCC